>CAMCJY010000133.1 GCA_945875225.1 Comamonas sp. lk
GCCAGGCTGCTACACGCCGGGCTGTGCATCACGATTAACTCGGACGACCCGGCCTATTTTGGTGGCTACCTGCTCAACAATTTTGAAGACGTGTTTGCCGCCCTGCCCGAGCTGGGCGCCCAGGACGCCTGGCAACTCGCCCGCAACAGCATCGACGCCAGCTTTGCGCCCGAAGCGGACAAAGCTAATTGGCGCGCGCAACTGAATGCGGTGTTTCAGGAGGCGCTGGCATAGTCGCCCTCCGAAGGATCAATGCTCCCCGTGCTGGTGCGCTTTAGCGCCAGCAGGCGCGATTTGGGACACCGGCACTTTGATGTCCAAACTGCTTTCCAAACCTTTGGGGTCTTTGAAGCGCAGGGTCAGGGGAATCGTTGTGTCTTTTTGCAGCGGCAGCTTCAAGTCCATCAGCATGACGTGAAAACCCCCGGGCTGCAAAGCCACCGCCTTGCCTGCAGGCAGCGCCAGCCCGTCGCGCAGGGCGCGCATTTGCATTACGTTGTTGTCCATCTTCATTTCATGCACTTCGGCCACGCCCGCTACGCTGGTGCTGACGCCGACTAAACGGGTGTCGGTTTTGGAGGTGAGCGTCATAAAGGCACCCGTGGCTTTTTGCCCCTGCACGGTGGCACGCGCCCAGGCGCTTTGCACACTGACGTTTTGCGCCCAGGCGGTGGACAGCATCAAGCTGGTGAGCAGCAAGGTAAGGATGCGTGATTTTTGGTTCATAGCGTTTTCTTTCTTTAATAAATACCAAGGACTGCCGACCCAGCCTTGGGCATGGTCGGCGCGAAACGATTAATGGGCGTGACCGCCAGCGGCCTGCACATCCAAAACTTCCAGCAAAGCCGCAGGCATCTTCAAGCCTTTGGTCGATGTGCCGCTGGTTGGCACTTCCACCCAGTCATTAGACCCCTTGGCGCAGGCTTGCAGCACCTTAAACCACAGCGGGCCGGGCTTGGCGGGGGTGCTGCCGCGCAGCACAAATTCGTCGTAATAGGCATGGGGTAAGGCATTGTCTGCGCTGTTGGCAGTCCAGCTGATTTCCAGCACGCCTTCGGTGTATTTTTTGCCGTGGCTTTCATAGGGCAGGGCTCGGGGGCCGGTGACGGTGCGCAGCGTCCAGCCCGGCTTGGGCATGGGCTGCGCGCCGTTAAAACCAGCCGGTAGGAGGACCCGCATAGAGGTGGTGGGCTCGCCATCGCAGCCGTGGCCCACGCGGAAGGTGGCGCGGTAGCTGCTGTTGGCGGCAGCGGCACCGTCCTGCAACACCGCATGGGCCCGCGCCGGTACGCTGAGCAGGGCCATACTGCTGGCAATCAGCAGGAAATAATTTTTGAATGTATGCATGGTGATCAATGTTCAAAGGCTGAAAAATCATCGAGCGGGCAGCCTCCTGGCAGCACTTGCATCGACAAGGGGAGGGCTGCAATAGCGCCCCGGGGGCCACGCGCTTGCGGCACAGCGCTTAAGCGCCATGCAAGAGGCGTGGGCCGCTTAACGGGCGGCTTTAAGCGTGCGGCGGTCCGCGCCCAGGGGGCGGGGCGGCGCTGAGGCTGTGCGGCGCAAGCGCCGCAGCGGGGCGTGTGCCCAAAAGTGGCACAGCGTTGGCCACTGGCAAAACCGCGATGGACACCGGCGGTGCACCGGCGCCCAGGCAGAGCACGCAATCGAGATGCTGGCCGGCGGGCGCACCAGGTAGGCCGGTATCTTGCACCGTGACGCTGCCCGAAGCACTGCACACCAGCATATGCTGCACCGGCTGCACCCAGGGCGAAGCGACGGCCACGCCCAGCGCCATGCACCACCATAGCAATACCCAACGCGCCAGGTCGGTGGATTTGCGCAAGGTATGCAACAGGGTCATGGCTCGATTATGGCAGTTGGGCTGCTATCCTCAAAGCATGCACAGCCTGTTTCACCTCGCCTACCACGTCACCGATTTACAAGCCGCACGCGCGTTTTATGGCGGTGTGCTGGGCTGCCCCGAAGGTCGCAGTACCGACACCTGGGTAGACTTTGATTTTTTCGGCCACCAGATTTCCTTGCACCTGGGCGAGCCGTTTAAAACCACCTTGACCGGGCAGGTGGGCGATCATCTGGTACCCATGCCGCACTTGGGCCTGGTGCTGGCCCTGCCGAATTGGCAGGCGCTGGCGCAGCGTTTGCGCGATGCGCAGGTGAAATTTGTCATGGAGCCGCAACTGCGCTTTGCTGGTCAGAGCGGTGAGCAGTGGACCATGTTTTTTCTGGACCCGAGTGGCAATCCGCTGGAGATCAAAGGCTTTGCCTCGCTGGACACGGTGTACGCAATATGATGAATTACACCTTTGTCTCGGCGACGATTTTGCTGGTGCTGATTACCGACCCAGTGGGCAATATTCCGGTATTCGCCAATGCGCTCAAACACGTGCCGCAACAGCGACGCCCGCGCGTCATTTTGCGCGAGATTTCCATCGCTTTCTTTTTGCTGCTGACCTTTATGTTTGTCGGTGAGGGCTTTTTGCGGGTGATGAACTTGAGCGACTTGGCGCTGCAAATCGGCGGCGGTGTGATTTTGTTTTTGATCGCGCTGCGCATGGTGTTTCCACCGCCTGCGCAAGCCGAAGCCGAGCTGCTGATAGAGCCTTTGATCGTGCCGCTGGCGGTGCCCTCGATTGCCGGGCCCTCGGCCCTGGCCACGGTCTTGTTACTGGTATCGCAGCAACCGGAAAAGCGTCTGGAATGGGTGGCCGCGCTGTGCGTCACCATGCTGATTAGCGCTACGGTGCTGGTATCTGCTGAGCGCATTCAACGCCTGATCGGCACCCGCGTGGTGACCGCCATCGAGCGCTTGATGGGCCTGGTGCTGGTGTCGGTGGCCATTGAAATGTTGCTGCGCGGCATCCGCACTTTTGCGCTGCAGTTGGCACAAGGCAGTGGCGCCTGACCAGGGTGGCTGGATTGATCGTCAAAGAACGGCCCTGTCGGCCCTGTAGGAGTTTGCTTTGCCCTCATTGAAGTCTCGTTTTTTTTACTATGCCGTCAAGCACCAGTTGCGTAAATTTGCTTTGCGTGGCGATAGCCTGGAGCAGGTGCGGGCCGCGCGCGATAAGTCTTCCAAACGTATGTTTCCTGCGCCACCCGGCGTGCAAGTCAAAGCCGCACAACTGGGCGGCTGCCCTGGCGAGTGGCTGCGGCCAGCAGGAGCTAGCGCTAACACGGTACTTTTGTATTTGCATGGCGGCGCCTACATTACAGGCTCGTGCCACACCCACCGCGGCCTGGCGGGGCATCTGGCCCAATCGGCGGGCCTGGATTGCTTTTTGCTCGACTACCGGCTTGCGCCTGAGCATCCTTTCCCGGCTGCCGTAGAGGATGCACACACTGCCTACCTGGCGCTGCACGACCAAGACCCAGCACGCACTATCGTGTTAGCAGGTGACTCGGCCGGTGGCGGCCTAGCCCTGGCGCTGGCCCTGCGTTTGCGCGATGCCGGCCACGCCGCACCAGGCGCCATGGCGCTGCTATCGCCTTGGACCGATTTGACTTTGAGCCTGCCCACGCACCAAAGCAAAGCCGCCAAGGACCCGTTTTTCCCCGATTCAACTACCCTGTCCATGGCAGCCCAACTTTATGCCGCCAGCAGCGATCTGGCGCAGCCTTTGGCCTCGCCCCACTTCGCCGCGCTGCACGGCCTGCCGCCCACATTGATCCATGTAGGCGAACACGAAGCCCTGCTGGGCGACGCCCAAGCCCTGGCTGCAAAACTCCAAGCAGCGGGCACATCGGTGCAATTACAGGAGTTCCAAGGCATGTGGCACGTCTGGCAGATATTTGCCGGCCGCTTTGCCGAGGCCGATGCCTCTGTCAAGCAGCTGGGGGCGTTTTTGCGTTCAGCTTAAGCGCCAAGGCTTAAGTCGGCGCAAACACCGCGCGCCACACGTCCAGCCCTGTCTGGCGCTCGAGTTGCGCATCGTCCAAGGCCACATGGGTGGGCTCTTCATTCAAACGCGCTTTATGCTGAATACGGCGCAGGGCGCGGTAGGCCTCTGCGGCCTCATGGCCTAGCGGCGCGGGCAGCAGGCCGCAGACTTGCGCTACTTGCAAAAGCGCGATATTGCCCGCATTGGCGCGCAAGCCAGGATGCGATTGCCCGTGCGCCAGCACTAAAAATTGCACCGCAAATTCAATGTCCACCATACCGCCGGGGCTGTGCTTGACGTCAAAACGCTCCGCTGGCACCGGATGAGCCGTGCGCACTTTGTCGCGCATGGCAGCTATTTCGGCGCGTAGCGCGTCGTGGTTGCGCGGGCTGCAAATCACGGCCTCGCGGATGGCATCAAAACGGCTGTGCAGGTCTGGGCTGCCGAGCACGCAGCGGGCACGCGTCATCGCCTGGTGCTCCCAGGTCCAAGCGGTGTTGGAGCCGCGCTGTTGCTGGTAATCGGCATAGGCGGCAAACGTGGTGACCAGCAGCCCGGAATTGCCATTAGGGCGCAAAGCGGTGTCGATTTCGTAGAGGTCGCCCTCGCCGGTTTTGACCGTCAACCAGTTGATCAATTTGCGCACCAGCGTGCCGTAGATTTCGCCAGCACGCTCGTCCGGATCGTCATACAAAAACACAATGTCCAGATCGCCGCCGTAGCCCAGTTCTTTGCCGCCGAGCTTGCCGTAGGCAATGATGGCGATGCGCGGCAGTTCGCCATGGCGCTGTTTCATGCGCTGCCAGCACCACCGGGCGGTAATGCGCAATATCACTTCGGCCAGGGCACTTAAATCGTCGGCAACTTGCTCCACCGTGATCAGGCCTTCAACATCACGCGCCAGGGTGCGAAAAACCTCGGCATGGTGCGCACGGCGCAACAGGTTAAGCAGGCTTTCCTCGTCCTCTTCGCCGCTGTTGCGCAGCGCTTTGCAGCGGCGCTCGATATCGGCCTCGTAGGCGGCTGCGTCAAAACGCTCGCGCACCATGGTGCTACCGGCCAGTTCGTCGATCACGCCCGGGTGCTTGAGCAAGTAGCGCGCGGGCCAACGGGCCGCGCCTAAAAGCCGCAGCAAGCGTTGATGCACGCCCGGGCGCTCGACCAGCAAAGCCAGGTAGCTTTCGCGCCGCAACAGCGACTCCATCCAGTCCATCAGCCGCAGCGCGGCTTCCTGGCTTATCTCGCCCGCTTGGGACCATTGGCCGGTGCGCTGCACCAGGCGCAGCAAACGGCCCCGCGATTCCTCGCGCAAAGCCAGGACGCGCGGATGGTCACGCCACAGCGCCAGGCGCTCTTGCATGCTTTGAGGCAGTTGTGCGAGCACGCTGTCCAGATCGGTAAGCGGCGGCGCGCCGGGCCGGGCCGGGTCCGCTTCTTCTGGTTTGCAGCCGCTGCAAGGTTTGTCACTGCCGCCCAGCAAAACATCAAATTCCTGCGCGACGTTTTCGCGGTGGTGGTCCAACCGCGCTAAAAACTCACTGGTGCTGGCAAATTCCAGGGTCTCGGCAATCCAGGCCAGATCAGCGTCATGCGTGGGCAAGACATGGGTTTGCTGGTCGTCCAGGTACTGGATGCGGTGCTCCACCCGGCGCAGAAAAACATAGGCTTCTTCCAAGGCCCGGGCTTTGTCAGCCGGCATCAGGCCCGCTTGTACCAGGCGCTGCAAGGCGCTCAGCGTAGGCCGGGTGCGCAACTCGGGGAACTGGCCACCGCGCACCACCTGCAAAAGCTGCACGGTAAATTCAATTTCGCGGATGCCGCCGCGCGAAAGCTTGACATCGTTGTGCCGCTCGGGGTGGCCGGCACTGCGCTTGCCCGCGTGTTCGCGGATTTGGCGGTGCAGCACGCGCAGCGCGTCAAACACGTTGTAGTCTAGGTATTTGCGAAACACAAAAGGCGTTACCACTGCGCGCAATTGCAGGGCAAAAGCGCTGCCCACACTAAGCTGCGGCGCCAGCACACGGCTTTTGAGCCAGGCAAAACGCTCCCACTCCCGGCCTTGGGTTTGGAAATATTCCTCTAAAGCGCCCAGCGACACCGCAGGCGGGCCGGAGTTGCCGTTGGGGCGCAGGGCCAGGTCCACCCGAAACACAAAACCGTGCTCGGT
>CAMCJY010000134.1 GCA_945875225.1 Comamonas sp. lk
AATTGCATCGCCCCCGGCTTTATCGCCACCGATATGACCGCTGCCCTGAGCCAGGAGCAGCAAAATGCCTTGCAAACCCAGATCCCCTTGGGGCATTTGGGCCAGCCCGCGGACATCGCGCATGCGGTGGTCTATCTGGCCTCGCCGCAAGCGGCCTATGTGACGGGCCAGGAACTGCACATCAACGGTGGCATGTATATGTAAAGTAGTATCCGTTTGGACGCCTTTGTGTCCGCAAGGCGGCTACGGCGAGCGCGAAGCGCCCGCACTGGTAAAATCGCGGACTGTTTCACCACCCTTAGAGGGAACCCATGAGCGATATCGAAGTACGTGTCAAGAAAATCATCGCCGAGCAACTCGGTGTGGAAGAGTCCCAAGTCACCAATGAAAAAGCCTTTGTGGCCGATTTGGGTGCCGATTCGCTGGACACGGTGGAACTGGTGATGGCCTTGGAAGATGAATTCGGCATCGAAATCCCCGACGAAGACGCCGAAAAAATCACTACGGTGCAAAACGCGGTGGACTACGCCATGACCCACAAAAAGGCCTAATTGGCCTGGTCCGACACCCGCTTTTGCGGCCGGGTGTTGGGAAAGCCTCGGCAGCCGGCCTTTGCGCAAGCTGCCCGAGGCTCTGGCGGCAGAGCCGCTGCGCGCAGTGTGTGATTGTCGCAACGTTAAATACAGGTGAGTATGTCCCGTCGTCGTGTAGTAGTTACCGGTTTGGGCTGTGTCAGCCCTGTGGGCAATACCGTAGATGAGGCTTGGGCCAATTTGCTGGCAGGCACATCGGGTATCGGCTTAATCAGCAAATTTGACGCAAGTGCCTTTGCCTGCCGCATTGCCGGCGAGGTGCGTGGCTTGGACTTGGATCGCTACATTAGCCCCAAGGAAGCGCGCGCCATGGATAGCTTCATCCACTACGGCATTGTTGCGGCTGCGCAGGCTGTGGAGGACGCAGGCCTGGCCACCGGGGAGGCGCTGGGCGAAGAGGAAGCCACGCGCATTGGTTGCGTCATCGGCTCGGGCATCGGCGGCCTACCCATGATCGAGCACACCAATATCGAATTTACCGCGCGGGGTCCGCGGCGCATTTCGCCGTTTTTCGTCCCCGCCTCGATTATCAATATGACCGCCGGCCATGTGTCCATGCGCTTTGGCTTTAAAGGGCCCAATATCGCGATTGCCACTGCGTGCACCACCGGCCTGCATTGCATCGGCGAGGCCGGCCGCATGATTGAGTACGGCGACGCCGACGTCATGGTCGCAGGGGGATCGGAAGCCGCCGTGTCCCACCTCGGGGTGGGTGGATTTGCCGCCATGCGGGCCCTGAGTACCCGCAACGACGACCCGGCTACGGCCTCACGCCCCTGGGACAAAGACCGCGATGGTTTTGTGCTGGGCGAGGGTGGCGGCATCATGGTGCTGGAAGAATACGAACACGCCAAGGCACGCGGCGCCCGTATTTATGCTGAATTGGCTGGCTTTGGCATGAGCGGCGATGCCGGCCACATGACCGCGCCCAATATGGACGGTCCGCGCCGCGCCATGCTCAGCGCGATGCGCAACGCATCTCTCAATCCGCAAGACATCGATTACCTCAATGCGCACGGCACCTCCACGCCCCTGGGGGATATCAATGAAACCAATGCCATCAAGGCTGCGTTGGGTGAACACGCCAAGCGCATCGTGGTTAGTTCCACCAAATCCATGACCGGGCATTTGCTAGGTGGTGCCGGCGGCCTGGAGTCGGTATTTACCGTGCTGGCCCTTTACCACCAGAAATGCCCACCGACTATTAATTTGCTCAACCAGGACCCGGAGTGCGACCTGGACTTCTGCGCCAACCAGGCGCGTGATATGCCGATCCGCGCGGCTTTGAAAAATAACTTCGGCTTCGGCGGCACCAACGGTGCTTTGGTGTTCAAGCGCGCTTAAGGCGGCACTATGAGCGGTGATCACGGGGACAGACCTTGTTAAGCCAGGCGCTTCCCGCTCGTGTGCACTTTGGCCGCGCGCCCACCCATGCAGCTGTTTTGCTGGGGCTGGGGTTTACCAACCTTGCCGTACTGCTGGCACTGGGTCTGCATGGGGCCCCGACGCTCTCTTTGGCCGGCCTGGCGCTTCTTTTTTGCCTGATTTTTTTTCTGGCAGCATGGTTATGGTGGCTAACACCCGGCGGCAGCTTGGGATGGGATGGCAGCGCCTGGCGCTGGTCCTTGTGGTCGCAGGATGAAGTTTGTCAGGTGCATTGGGCTGTGGCCCTGCCCGGTTTTTCGGTATTGCGTTTGTCCGCTGGAAACGCAGATGTGCGATGGCTGCTGACCGGGCCGGTGTGGGAGCGGGAGCCGCAGTGGATCGCATTGCGACGTGCGCTGCTTGCTCATGGGGCGCAGGCTGAGGGCTTAGCGCTCGGGCGAATCAGGGTTTAACAGCGAATCTGTTAGCCTCATAACGAATAGATGTAAAGTTTTTGTCGAGGGTTTGCTTTTTCGCCGCCAGGTTGTATTCGTTTGGGCTTGTATGGATTCTGCAGATGCGCACTGCCGCGCACCGTTTGTTTGGGAAATGAGAGGATGAAACCGATGTTTGCATTTGCCGTTTTTGACCGCTTACGCGCAGGACTGCCCGTTTTGGCGGCCGCGCTCCTAGGAATAACTTTGTTGGCCGGGCCCACGCAGTCCGTGCACGCCCAGGCGCGCGCGTTGCCCGATTTCACCGAATTGGTCGAGCAACTTGGGCCCTCGGTAGTGAATATCCGTACCTTGCAGAAAGTCTCTAGTCGTCAGCAGCCTAGTGGCCCAGGCGATGAGGAAATGTTGGAGTTTTTTCGTCGTTTTGGTCTGCCTATGCCCAATGTACCCAGGCAGGCGCCGCGCAATAACCGGTCCGCGCCCGAAGAGGAGGTGCCGCGCGGTGTGGGCTCTGGCTTTGTCTTTTCCCAAGACGGCCTGATCATGACCAATGCGCACGTCATCGATGGGGCTGACGAGGTGCTGGTGACCTTGATGGACAAGCGAGAATTTAAAGCCAAGATCATTGGCGCGGACAAACGCAGCGATGTGGCGCTGGTCAAAATTGAAGCCACCGGTCTGACCCCGGTCAAAGTGGGCGATGTCGGCCGGCTGAAAGTCGGTGAGTGGGTGATGGCCATCGGTTCGCCCTTCGGGTTTGAAAACACGGTGACCGCCGGTATCGTCAGCGCCAAGCAGCGCTACACCGACGACACCGACTACCTACCCTTCATCCAGACCGATGTGGCAATTAACCCGGGGAATTCGGGCGGTCCCTTGATCAATATGCGGGGCGAAGTGGTGGGCATCAACAGCCAGATTTACTCGCGTTCGGGCGGGTTTATGGGTATTTCCTTTTCAATACCTATGGACGAGGCGGTGCGGGTGGTGGAGCAGCTGCGTAGTCAGGGCCGGGTGTCTCGGGGGCGCATCGGCGTGGGCATCGCGCCAGTGAGCAAGGAGCTGGCAGAGTCTTTGGGCCTGCCTAAGGCCCAAGGTGCGCTAGTGACCAGCGTAGAAGCGGGTGCACCGGCGGACAAGGCGGGGGTGGAGCCGGGCGACGTTATTTTGCGTTTCAATGGAAAACCGATTGAGAAGTCAATTGATTTGCCGCGCACGGTTGGGGAGATCAAGCCCGGTAGCAAAGCCACAGTCATCGTGCAACGGCGCGGTGCAACGAAAGAGCTGAGCGTGACCGTCGCCGAGATTGAGGTGGAGAAAACAGCGGCCAAGCCGGGGCCTGCCGAAGCCAAACCCAAAGCCGCAGCCGGTCAGGTCTTGGGCATGAGTGTGAGTGAACTGACCGAAGCCCAGAAGAAGGAGTTGCGCGTCAAAGGCGGCGTGGGTGTGGACACCGCCACCGATTCGGCAGCACGCGCTGGGCTGCGCCAGGGAGATGTCATTCTGGCTATCGGCAATGTCGAAGTTGGATCCGTCAAAGAGTTTGAAGCGGTGGTGGCCAAGCTGGATAAAAGTAAGGCGATCAATGTGCTTTTCCGGCGCGGCGAATGGACGCAATACGCCTTGATTAAACCGGCAAACTAAGCGCAAAGGCTGCCAGACGGCTGCCAAGGACTGCTTTGGCTTGTCGGTTTGCGGCTGCTTGGCCCTGGCCCGAAGCTTGGAAAGCCCTTATTTAACGGTTTTTCAGGCCCGCGTGCTACAAAATCTGATTGATGATTTAGTTAGAATGACCCCCTGAAAAGCCCGTTTTCGGTAATAAAGTGGTTTGCAAAATTCGCGATACGAAATGTTCGTGCGTGCTGCACATGCCATCAACACCTTATTCACATGGTTTGCTTACAGTCTGTGTATAACTTGTGAATAAATTTATGCTGTCGATTGACAACAAGCCAATCCCTCCTATATGCAAGCGCGTCGTTTTACGCTTTTTCCCTACAATGAAGTTCCAGCTTTCGCAGTTGCCAATGATGGTTGGTTCAGGGCGCGTCGTTCATCCGACGCGCCCTTTTTTCTGCTCCTGCCTTTTTAATTCAATCTCTTGACCCTCCTGCTTGATGCAACACATCAGAAATTTTTCGATCATTGCCCATATTGACCACGGCAAATCTACCTTGGCCGACCGCCTCATTCAACGTTGCGGCGGACTGGAAGCGCGCGATATGCAAGCCCAGGTTTTGGACTCTATGGACATTGAAAAAGAGCGGGGGATAACTATCAAGGCGCAGACGGCTGCCTTGCAGTACAAAGCCGAAGACGGCCAGGTGTACAACCTCAACCTGATCGATACACCCGGCCATGTGGACTTCTCCTACGAAGTGAGCCGCTCGCTTTCGGCCTGTGAAGGCGCCCTGCTGGTGGTCGATGCCAGTCAGGGCGTGGAGGCGCAGACGGTGGCCAATTGCTACACCGCGCTGGAGTTGGGCGTGGAGGTGGTGCCGGTGCTCAATAAAATGGATTTACCCAACGCCGACCCGGACAATGCGCGCTCCGAAATCGAGGACGTGATCGGCATAGATGCTACCGAGGCGATTCCCTGTTCGGCTAAAACTGGCCTAGGCATAGACGAGATTTTGGAGGCCATCGTCGCCAAGGTGCCGCCGCCCAAGGGGCGTCCTGAGGGCGCTTTGCGGGCCATGATCATCGACAGCTGGTTTGACAACTACGTCGGCGTGGTCATGTTGGTGCGCGTGGTTGATGGTCGCCTGGTACGGGGCGAAAAGATCAAGATGATGGCTACCGGCGCGGTCTATAACGCCGACAGCCTGGGGGTGTTCACCCCCGCCAATCTGCCGCGCGAGTCTTTGGAGGCTGGCGAGGTGGGCTACATCATCGCCGGTATTCGCGAATTGCAGGCGGCCAAAGTGGGCGATACGGTGACCCTGATCCGACCCGGCACGGGTGGCGCCTCGGCTACCGCCACCGAAGCGCTTCCTGGTTTCAAGGAGATCCAGCCCCAGGTGTTTGCCGGTTTGTACCCGACCGAGGCCAATCAGTACGAAGGCCTGCGCGACAGCCTGGAAAAGCTCAAGCTCAACGATGCCTCGCTGCATTACGAACCCGAAGTGTCCCAGGCCCTGGGTTTTGGTTTTCGCTGCGGCTTTCTAGGCTTATTGCACATGGAGATCGTGCAAGAGCGCCTGGAGCGCGAGTTTGACCAGGACTTGATCACCACGGCGCCCAGCGTGGTCTATCAGGTAGTGCAGGCCGATGGCGAAGTGCGGATGGTGGAAAACCCGTCCAAGATGCCTGACCAGGGCAAACTCGACGAAATCCGTGAACCCATCGTGACGGTTCACCTGTACATGCCGCAGGAGTATGTGGGCGCCGTCATGACCTTGGCCAACCAAAAGCGCGGATTGCAGCTCAATATGGCCTACCACGGCCGCCAGGTCATGCTCACCTACGACATGCCGCTAGGCGAAATCGTGCTGGATTTTTTTGACAAACTCAAATCGGTCAGCCGGGGCTATGCGTCCATGGACTATGAGTTCAAGGAATACCGCCCCTCCGATGTGGTTAAGGTAGATATTTTGCTCAATGGCGAGCGCGTTGACGCCTTGTC
>CAMCJY010000135.1 GCA_945875225.1 Comamonas sp. lk
GTCGCTCGACTGCCCTTGGGCACGATGAGTGTCCAGTTGTAGCTTAGTGAAGCGGATTTTGGATCTGTGCTCGCTGAGCCGTCCAGCACAATTGAATTGCCTACTTTGGTCTCAGCGACAGTTGCAATTTTGGCGCTGGGGCGAGGGTCTGGCACGACGATATTGTTCGCGGCCAAAGTGTCAACGAAATGGGCAAGCGCTATTGCCGTCGTTATGGGCGTCTTCGTGACAGAGCCCGAGTTGTTAGCTACCAAGGTGGTGAAAACCGGATTGGTGCGAAATGCCGCGGGTGATACATTGAAGTCTATGCTTGTTGTGGCGGCAGCGTTTGCTGTATCCGGAATTTTGATACCGTTACCTGGGATGCCATCGTCGTCCAGGCTTTGCAGAAACACCAGGAGATTGAGCACGGTGTTATTGCCCATATCGGTGGTGTTAGCCAGACTCATAGGGGTAATGGTCGGAGTGGCGGGTGTAGGCGGTAAGTTCACGGCCCCAACCGAAAAAGTAACCGTTTCACCGGCCACATAATTAAATTGCCCAAGCGCATTTGTAGTGCCCGACTGCGTCGCAGTTTTATACCGGATGTTGGATACTGCCGAATCCAAAAATACGCCAAGTAAAACGGTAGGTGGCACCGGGCTGGGCGTCACGGGAGGCGTCACTGGGTTGGCCGTCACAGGAGGCGTCACTGGGTTGGGCGTGGTGCCGCTTCCAGTTGCAGGCGCGCTGGAGCCCCCATCGCCCCCCCCGCCTCCACAAGCGCTGAGGAAGCAAAAAGAGATGCTTACCAGCAGTGTCCAAGCAAATTTTTTCATGTAGTGTCAGTTGGTTGCGGGGTGAGGGCACGCACTAGTCGGTATTCGCGCCGCTGCCGGGGCAGCCCCGTTCCTTGCGAGCTGCATTCATGGGCCTACATTGGAATATATCGGCGCAAGTCGTCTAAGCTTGATGGTCCGATAGGGCAAAAATCACATTCCGCTGGCGTCTCAAGCACTCGCCCCAAGCCCCAGGCCTCCCACCCTTTGGGCTGAGCAAATAGCGGCTTTCAAGCGTAGTATTTACAAAGCCGTCTGGATTACTCCACCGCCTTGACCATGTCTTCCACCACCTTCTTGGCGTCCCCAAATACCATCATGGTTTTGTCCATGTAGAACAACTCATTGTCTAGGCCGGCATAACCTGCTGCCATAGAGCGTTTGTTGACGATGATGGTTTTGGCTTTGTAGGCTTCCAGAATCGGCATGCCGTAAATGGCGCTGCCCTTGATCATGGCTGCCGGGTTGACCACGTCGTTGGCGCCCAAGATGATGGCGACATCAACCTGACCAAATTCGCTATTGATGTCTTCCATCTCAAATACCTGGTCGTAAGGCACTTCAGCCTCGGCCAGCAAGACGTTCATATGGCCTGGCATGCGGCCAGCCACCGGGTGGATGGCGTATTTCACGGTGATGCCTTTGTGCGTCAGCTTTTCCGCCAGTTCCTTCACCGCATGCTGCGCGCGGGCGACGGCCAAACCGTAGCCGGGCACGATGACGACGGTTTCGGCATTGCCCAGAATAAAGGCCGCATCATCTGCGCTGCCGCTTTTCACCGGGCGCTGCTCGGTGCTGCCGGTAGCAGCCGTGCCTGCTTCGCCACCAAAGCCACCCAAGATGACGTTGAAGAAGGAGCGGTTCATCGCCTTGCACATGATGTACGAGAGGATGGCGCCGGATGAGCCGACCAGCGAACCGGCAATGATCAACATGCTGTTGTTCAGCGAAAAACCGATACCTGCCGCCGCCCAGCCCGAATAGCTGTTGAGCATGGAGACCACCACCGGCATATCCGCGCCGCCGATCGGGATGATGATCAGCACACCCAGCACAAAAGAGAGCGCCAGCATCATCAAAAATGCATCCCAGTTGCCGGTGAACATGAAGTACACGCCCAAGCCCACCGTGGCCAAGCCCATCACCAAATTCAGCATGTGCTGACCGGCAAACACCACCGGCGCGCCTTGGAACAAACGGAATTTGTATTTGCCCGAGAGCTTGCCAAAAGCGATGACCGAGCCGCTGAAAGTGATGGCACCAATGGCCGCACCCAAGAACAGCTCTAAGCGGTTGCCGTTGGGGATGTCCAGCGTGCCCAGGCCTTGTGCCACGATGCCAAACGCCGCAGGTTCGACTACCGCCGCAATGGCGATGAATACCGCTGCCAAGCCTATCATGCTGTGCATGAAAGCGACGAGTTCGGGCATCTTGGTCATCTCCACGCGCTGCGCCATGATGGCCCCCGCGCCTCCGCCGATGACCAGACCAAGCAGCACCCAGCCCAAGCCTTGTACAGGGTCAACCTGTCCAAACAGCTTGGCCTGCTCAATAATTAGTGCTGCCGTGGTTACCACGGCAATCGCCATGCCGCTCATGCCAAACAGATTGCCGCGAATCGACGTGGTCGGGTGCGACAGCCCCTTGAGCGCCTGAATAAAAAAGATGCTCGCTACAAGGTAAAGAAGAACAACGAGGTCCATGCTCATTTTTCAGCTCCTGCCTTGGGGACTTTTTTCTTGAACATCTCTAGCATGCGCCGTGTCACCAGAAAGCCGCCAAACACATTCACTGCCGCCAGTGCCACCGCCAGCACGCCCATGGTTTTGCCCAGCGGGGTGACGGTAAGCGCTGCTGCCAGCATCGCTCCGACGATGATGATGGCCGAGACCGCATTGGTCACCGCCATTAGCGGCGTGTGCAAAGCGGGTGTGACGTTCCAGACCACGTGGTAACCCACGTAAATGGCCAGCACAAAAATAATCAGGTTGGTAACGGTGTGGTCCATGCTTATTTCCTTTTGACCTCGCCGCCCTGCGTCATCAGGCAGGCCGCTACGATGTCGTCTTCCATGTCAACGGTGAATCCCTTGTCTTTGGGTAACACCAGTTTCAAAAAATCCAGCACATTGCGTGCGTACAGCGCCGAAGCATCTGCAGCTACTAAAGCGGGCAGATTGGTTTCGCCGACCAAGGTGACGCCGTGCTTGACTACGGTGCGGTCCGCTTCGGAGAGGGGGCAGTTGCCGCCCACGCCATCGGCGCCTTTGCCGGCTGCCAAGTCGATGATGACCGAGCCCGGTTTCATGCTCTTGACCATGTCCTCAGTGATCAGCACCGGCGCAGCGCGGCCGGGAATCAATGCGGTCGAAATCACCGCGTCGGCCTGCGCTACGCGCTTGGCCACTTCTATTTTCTGGCGCTCCAGCCAGCTAGGCGGCATGGGCCGCGCATAACCGCCCACGCCTTCTGCGGCTTCTTTCTCTTCTGCAGTTTCATAGGGCACGTCGATGAACTTGGCACCTAGTGATTCCACTTGTTCTTTGACGCTGGGGCGTACGTCCGAAGCTTCGATGACCGCACCCAAGCGCTTGGCGGTGGCAATCGCCTGCAAACCGGCGACACCCACGCCCAGAATCACAATGCGCGCAGCCTTGACGGTACCAGCGGCGGTCATCAGCATGGGGAAAAAACGCTGGTATTTGTCAGCCGCCATCATCACCGCTTTGTAGCCCGCGATATTGGCCTGCGAGGACAAGACATCCATGCTTTGCGCACGCGTGGTGCGCGGTGCCGCTTCAAGTGCAAAGCTGGTCAAGCCAGCAGTAGCGATGCGCTGCAAGCCTTCGGCGTCAAACGGGTTGAGCATGCCAACCAGTGCGCTGCCGGACTTCATGTGTGGCAACTCGGCGGCCGACGGTGCGCGCACTTTGAGCACTAGTTCGGCACCCAGGGCGCCAGCGGCGTCGCCTATCTGTGCGCCCACGGCTTCATAGGCAGCATCGGTGACGCTGGCCGCAACACCGGCACCCGCTTGCACCATCACGGTGTGCCCTTGGGCAATGATTTTTTTGACTGTTTCCGGAGTCGCCGCTACCCGGGTCTCGCCGGCAACGGTTTCGGCGGGGACGCCTATGTGCATGAAATCGCTCCTCTAAATAGCAAATATTTGTCGTTAGTGAGCTTAACTGATTAATTGTTGGCGCAATGGCATTGCCCTAATCGCCCCAAACGCATTGGATATAAGTCGATAGAACACCCGCCTAAGGCTTGCCAATGGGCGGCAATTCCAGTGTCTGGCGTGTCGGCCCCTTCATTTCAGCGCCGACCTGCGCACTGCGCTGGCCTACGGATTGCAGTACCAACCCATCGCCCAGTTTGCTTCCCACTTTATAGGTCTTGGGCGCTGCATCTCCCACGAGCAGCAGCGCATGGCCCTTGCCGCCAGAGCCTGCCACCACGCCCAGCAGTTGAATCGCCAGGGGTGGGGCCGATGCAGACACGGGCTGCGCGTTGACGGGTGCCGCGCCTGCGCCCAGCGCCTGCGCAAGCACGGACACATCCATTTGCGGAGCTGGCTGCGCAGACACCGAGGGTTGCCAAGGTGCGGCATTGCTCAAGGTCAAGGCCCACCAGGCCGCACTGGCGCTGGCCATGGCAGCAACTAGAAATGTCACAGCCCGGATCCACCAAATTTGAAACGCGCTTGTTTGCATGCGCGGATTATCCGGGAATTCAGTGCCCGCTACGCCGCAATGCGGCTCCGATATCACATGGCGGTATGATAGAAAGCGGTTTCAAGAAAGCCCTGAGTCGCTTCAACAAGGCCGATATTTCAACAAGTGCATGAAAAATATGACACCGCCCACCCCATTTAACGCGTCGGCTGCGCCCGAACGGGTGACGGTAACGCTGGAAATGGTGGCCAAGCGCGCCGGTGTATCGCCCAGCACGGTGTCACGCATATTGAATGGCACGGCGGTGGTCAGCGAAGCCAAGCGACAGGCCGTCGTGGATGCGACCCAGGAGTTGGGCTTTGTGCCCAACCCGCTGGCCCGCGGCCTGGCCGGAGGCAAGACTTTTAGCATCGGTGTGGTCACCCAGGCCATAGACAGCCCGTTTTACGGCGCGGCCTTGCGCGGAATTGAAGACGCTTTGGACCCTGCGGGTTACAGCCCCCTGTTTATGAGCGCGCATTGGGACCCGGCTGCCGAGGCACGCTGCCTGGACGTGCTGCGCTCGCGCCGGGTCGATGGCATCGTGGTGCTGATGCCGCGCTTGTCCGATGCCGCGCTAGAAGCTTGCGCCCAGGCCTTGCCCATGGTGGTCACTGGGCGAGACTTGCGTGGCCCGCAGCTCTATTCCCTCAATTTCGACAATTTCAACGGCGGGCGCATGGCCACCGAGCACTTGATCGGGCAAGGCCACCGGCAAATTGCCTTTATTGCCGGCGCAGAAGAGCATCCGGACGCCGCAGAGCGCATGCGAGGCTATCGGTTTGCGTTGGCCGAGGCGAAGATTGCGTTTGACCCGCGGCTGGTGGTGCCCGGCCAGTACCACGAGGTAAGCGGCCTGGAGGCGGCCAAATACTTGGTGCAGCAAGGCCTGCCCTTTAGCGCCATCTTTGCATCCAATGACCAGATGGCTTCAGGCGCGGCGCTGGGATTGTTTCAAAGTGGCTTGCGCGTTCCGCAAGATGTCGCCCTGGTCGGTTTTGACGACTTGCCCACCTCGATGTACGCCACCCCGCCCCTGAGCACCATCCAGCAGCCGGCCTTCGACCTGGGCCGTCTTGCCGCCGCAGCTATGCTCGAGCTGTTAGTGGGCAATACCCCTACCGCGCAGCTGCCGGCCCCGGCCCTGCTGGTACGCGCATCCAGCGACCGCCGCCACGCCTGATACGGGAATACCCTAGGGCGCAGGCCCAAATCCCGCTCTTATAATTTGTTGAAAGCGCTTTCAAACTGGTCTTTACCCAGTTGGAAATCGCCTTTGCGGTCTATTTCTCCACTATCACTTCAAAAGGCGCCTATGGCACAGCGAATCTTTGCCCGCTCTTTACGAATTTCTTGTCTTTGGCTGGCCACCGCATTTGGCGCGGCGTTTGCGCAGAACGTGCTCACTATCGCGGCTTTCCCGGCGGTGGATGAAATCGCTAAGGCGGCGATTCCGGCCTTCAAGAAAAAGCACCCCGACGTGGAGGTCAAGATC
>CAMCJY010000136.1 GCA_945875225.1 Comamonas sp. lk
AAAAATGCGTTCACTCACCGTGCCCGCGTTCATGAGGTTGGCGGCAAACACAAACATGGGCACCGAAAGCAGTACATAGTTGTTGTACAGGCCGTTGCACACTTGCTCGGCGACCAGCCCAAGGTCTTGCCCTTTGGCCAGCAGGTAGGCGATGCCGCCAGCCAGCATGCCAAAGCCTATGGGCATGCGCATCAGCATGCTGCCCACCATCACGGCTACCAACAGGGTCAAAGGCTGGCTCATGGTCTTGTATCGCCGCGGAAGACATCGACTGGGCCGCGCAGCGCCTGCACGATCTGCACCAGACTGCGCACTACCATGGCCAGCAGCAAGACGATAAAGGGCAGATAGACCGTCATCAGCGGCACGCCTAGTACAGGAGTTCCCTCGCGCGCCATAAAGCGCACATAGTCCCAACTGGCCGGTAGCGCGGCCAGCGCAAGGCCGCCTACCACTGCATTGCCAAGGATTTGCAAGATCCGGCGCCATCTTGCATTGGCCACATTCCAAACCAAGTCAAAAGCCACATGCTCGCCTTGCGGCACCATGGTGGCTGCGGCCCACAAAATGATCCAGACATACAAAATGACCGCAGCCTCGTCGCTCCAGGCCAGGGGTTTATTAAAAGCAAAGCGCGCAGTGATTTGCACCACGAAGACCACAAACAGGACGATAAACAAGAAGCCGCCCAGCGCCTGAGCGGCCTTAAGCGGCCAGGCCTTCATATCGCGGTCAAGGCCTTAGCGCACCGCATTGATGCGCTCCAAAAGACCGGCCGGCCAGGTCTTGCCGTAATCGGCGCTCTGGTAGGCCGCTTGCACGGTCTTGTGAAAGGCAGCGAGGTCGGGCGTGCTGACCTGCAAGCCCTCTTTCTTGAAAAACTCCACCAATTGCGATTCTTCTTTTAGGCGGTTTTCATTGTTGAAAGCCGCTGCCGCTTGCGCCGCCGCTTGCACCTTGCCGCGCTGCGCAGGGCTAAGTGCTTGCAGGGCTTTGTTGGAAATGGCGATAAACAGCCCATCGACCAAATGGCTGGTCAGCACGATTTGTTTGGTGACTTCATAAAACTTAGCAGCTTTGACGGTGGGAAGCGGGTTGTCCTGCGCGTCAATCGTCCCTGATTTGAGGCCCATGTATACCTCACCAAAGGCCAGCGGCGTTGCAGTAGCGCCCAGAGCTTCACCCAAAAACAACCAGTCTTTGGAGCCCGGCATGCGTAACTTTATGCCTTTGAGGTCAGACGGTGTACGCACCGTACGCACCTCACGCAAATTGAGCTGGCGGGTACCCAGGTAGCAAGTGGACAAGGCGCTGATGTCCATTTTTTCTGACAGGGTCTTGAAGAGCTCTGCGCCGATGGGGCCGTTAAAAATCTTTTGCTGCTGGCCTGGGTCACGCACCACATAGCCGGCGGTGAAGATGGAAAATTCTGGCACTATTTTGGCAATGTCGGCGGCTGAGACCGTCGTCAGTTCCAGGTTGCCGCGCGCCATGGCGGCGGGTTCTGCGCCTTGCTTGAACAAACTGGCATTCAGATTGATCTGCACGTCAAACTCGCCCGGTGCGCTTTTGTCTAAGTGGTCTTTGAACACGCCCCACATCTTGGCGTGCCAGTCATCTGGCACCGCAGGCGATGAAATACGCAGCACGGTTTTGTTTTGCGCATGGACCGGCAGGCTGTAGCTGATGGCGCTGGCGGCGCCTGCGGCCATCAGGTGGCGGCGGGTCAGCGCGCCGGGCGCAACTGGAAAACGGGTTTGCATAGCGGTGCCTTTTGTGAAATAAATAAGCCTTGCCAAGCCGCTGCTACTTGCCGTCCCGTCCGTGGAGGGTCAGGACGCCAGCGCTTCGAGTAATTCGGTCTCGATGGCAATCTGGGTTTTATTGTGCTGCAAAGGCGCGCCGTGAATCAAAAAAGTATCTTCCACGCGCTCGCCCAGTGTTGCGACCTTGGCCAGTTGCACCACGATATGGTGCTGCGCCAGCACGCGGGCAATGGAGTAGAGCAGGCCCAGGCGGTCGCTGGCAGAGATATTGAGTAACCAGTTTTGCGCTTTTTCATCGGGGCGCAACGTGACGCGCGGAGCAATCGGAAAGCTTTTGACCCGGCGCGACACCCGCCCTTTTCTGGGCGCAGGTAGCGGTCCGGCCAGCGCAATGGCTTGCGCCAAATCGGCCTCGATCATATTCGTCAGCGCCTGGTAGTGCTCCTCCATGCCCGCCGAGGTGACGACTTCAAAAGTGTCCAGCGCATAGGCGCGCTGTGTGGTGTGGATGCGGGCATCCACTACGCTGAAAGAAGCCTGGTCAAAATAGCCGCAAATCCGGGCGAATAAATCCGGCTGGTCCCGCGTGTAGACCAGTACCTGCAGGCCCTCGCCCACAGCGGAGCGGCGTGCACGCACGATGGGGGTTTGGGCATCCACGTGGCGCGAAAGCTGTTTGGCGTGCCAGGCAATAGCGGCTGCGTCGTGGCGCATGAAGTAGCTTACGTCCAAGGTGTCCCAAAGTGCTTTGTGCGACTCAAAAGGCAGCGCGTGCAAGGCCAGCATGACCAGTGCCTCGCGCTTGCGGCTTTCCACTTCGGCTTGCGCATCAGGTGCGCGCCCGCCCAGCGCGCGTGCGCTGTAGCGGTAAAGGTCTTCCAGCAATTTGCCTTTCCAGGCATTCCAGACTTTGGGCGAAGTGCCGCGTATATCGGCCACGGTCAGCAAATACAAGGCGGTGAGCTTGCGCTCATTGCCCACACGCTTGGCAAATTGGGCAATCACCTCCACATCGCTGAGGTCGGACTTTTGCGCTACATGGCTCATAGTCAGGTGCTGGGCCACCAAAAACTCGACCAATGCCGTGTCCTCCACACCAATGCCGTGCAGCTTGCAAAAGCGCCGCGCCTCAACACAACCGAGTTCGGAATGGTCGCCTCCGCGCCCTTTGGCAATGTCGTGAAACAGGGCCGCGATGTACAGTACCCAAGGTTTGTCCCAGCCCGCCGCCAGTTGCGAGCACAGCGGGTATTCGTGCGCATGCTCCACCACAAAAAACCGCCGCACGTTGCGCAGCACCGTCAGGATGTGCTGATCTACGGTATAGACATGGAACAGGTCGTGCTGCATTTGTCCGACGATGCGCCTAAACACCCAGAGATAGCGGCCCAATACCGAGGTCTGGTTCATCAAACGCATGGCGTGGGTAATGCCTTGGGGCTGCATCAAGATGCGGCTGAATGTGTCGCGGTTGACGGGGTCGCGTCTAAAGCCGCTGTCCATCAAGGCGCGCGCGTTGTAGAGCGCGCGCAGCGTACGAGACGACAAGCCTTTGATGCCTACGGTTTGCTGGTAGAGCAAAAAGGTTTCCAAAATCGCGTGTGGCTGGCGTTGATACACATCGTCGCTGACCACATCAAGCATGCCTGCCTTGTCGTTAAAGCGCGCGTTGATAGGGCGCAGGCTGTGGGTCGAGGGGTTGAGCCGCTCCTCAATATTCATCAGCAAAATCTGGTTCAATTGGGTGACGGCTTTGGCGGCCCAGTAGTAGCGCTTCATCAGCGCTTCGCTGGCGCGCACCAGGGCCCGGCCTTCGCCGCCGGTATGGGTGTAGCCAAAGCTGTGCGCCACCGTGGTTTGCAGGTCAAACACCAACCGGTCTTCGCGCCGGTGCGCAGCCAGGTGCAGGCGCACCCGGATTAAAAACAGCAGCGCCTGGTTGCGCTTTAGATGCGCAATCTCCAGGGCCGTGGCCAGACCGCTGGCTTGCAACTCCTGCCAGTTGCTGCCCAGTTGCGCGGCTTTGGCCACCCAGATGATGGCTTGCAAATCACGTATTCCGCCCGGAGACTCTTTGCAATTGGGCTCGAGCGCGTAGGGCGTATCTTCAAATTTGGTGTGGCGTTGGCGTAGCTCCAGGGTCTTGGCGATAAAAAATGCACGCGGGTCCAGCGCCGCCATGAAAGCGGATTTGAAGGCTGAGGCCAGTGCCTGATCGCCGGTAACGCACCGGCTCTCCAGCAAGGCGGTTTGCACGGTCACGTCTTTGGCCGCTTCGCTCAGGCATTCAGACAGGGTGCGCACGCTGGAGCCGATTTCCAGACCCGCGTCCCAGCAGTTGCCGATAAACCCTTCTATGCGCCGGGCACGCTCCGGATCCGGCATCTGAGCGGCCGCGTCGGGCAAAAGTACCAGCACATCGACGTCCGAATAGGGAAACAAATCGCCCCGGCCATAGCCGCCCACGGCCAGGAGGGCACAGGGCGCACCCAAACCCGCCTGGTTCCAGAGTTGGATCAGCAAACTGTCAGTTTGGGCTGCTAGCTGGCGCAGTAGCTTGTGTACGCTGCGGGCTGAAAAGCCAGGAGCCTGCACCCCCGCCAGCAAAGCCTCTTTGCCGCTACGGTAGCTTGCGCGCAGGGCCTGCAATTCGCTCATGGCATGCGCTGCCCGATGGCCGCTGCGATCAGGCGCTCTGCGACTGCGTAGCAGTCACAAAAGCCGGTGTGCTTGGGCTGCCCGCCGACAGGGTGAGCACCTCGTAGCCGGTAGGCGTGACCAGTACCGTGTGCTCCCATTGGGCTGACAAGGAGCGGTCCTGGGTCACGATGGTCCAGCCGTCTTTTTCTGGGCCATCTTTGATCTCTTTGCGCCCGCCATTGATCATGGGCTCGATGGTGAAAGTCATGCCTTCGACCAGTTTTTCCAGCGTGCCGGGGCGCCCATAGTGCAGCACTTGCGGTTCCTCGTGGAATACACGGCCTATGCCGTGGCCGCAA
The DNA here is from genome assembly GCA_945875225.1 of Comamonas sp. lk. Taxonomy (GTDB): domain Bacteria; phylum Pseudomonadota; class Gammaproteobacteria; order Burkholderiales; family Burkholderiaceae_C; genus Allorhodoferax. Next base: position 4,766 of record CAMCJY010000136.1, read on the forward strand.
AACTCGCGCACCACGCTAAAGCCCTGGCCTTCGGCAAACTTTTGGATGGCATAACCGATATCGCCCAAGTGGATGCCGGGACGCACCATTTTGATGCCGTGCCACATGGCCTCATAAGTGATAGCGCACAAACGCTTGGCGGCAATCGAAACCTCGCCCACCATGAACATGCGGCTGGTGTCGCCGTGCCAGCCGTCTTTGATGACGGTGACGTCGATATTGACGATATCGCCCTTTTTCAGCGCCTTGTCATTGGGAATGCCATGGCAGACCTGGTGGTTGACCGAGGTGCAGATGGATTTGGGGTAGGGGGTGTTGCCGCCGCCTTTGTAGTTGAGCGGTGCCGGGATGCCGCCTTGCACCTGCACAATGTAGTCATGTGCCAGTTGGTCTAGCGCATTGGTGGTAACACCGGCTTGCACAAAGGGCGTCAGGTAGTCCAGCACCTCGGAGGCCAGCTGGCCTGCGACCCGCATGCCGGCGATGCCAGCGGCGTCTTTATAGGTAATCGTCATGGGGCTGGATTATCCCACCGGGTTTATTCTTGCTCTAGGAAGCGCTGGGCATCGAGTGCTGCCATGCAACCCGTGCCGGCGCTGGTGATGGCCTGGCGGTAAACATGGTCTTGTACGTCGCCTGCGGCAAACACGCCGGGCACACTGGTCATCGTGGCAAAGCCTTTGAGGCCGCTTTGGGTCACGATGTAGCCGTTTTCCATGGCCAACTTGCCCTGGAAAATATCGGTATTGGGCGAGTGACCGATGGCAATAAAGCAACCCTGCAGCGCCAGGTCTTGGGTGCTGCCATCGACGGTACTGCGCAAGCGGATACCGGTGACGCCGGAGGCATCGCCTAGCACTTCGTCCAGGGTTTGGAAGGTCTTGAGTTCGATTTTGCCGGCGGCTACTTTTTCCATCAGCTTGTCCACCAAAATCGGCTCAGCTTTGAATTTGTCGCGACGGTGTACTAAATACACCTTGCTGGCTATATTGGAAAGGTAGAGTGCCTCTTCCACTGCGGTGTTGCCACCGCCGACCACGCAGCACAGTTGGTCGCGGTAGAAAAAGCCGTCGCAGGTGGCGCAACCGGAAACGCCACGGCCCATAAACGCGGTTTCCGAAGGCAGGCCCAGGTATTTGGCCGAGGCGCCGGTAGCGATGATGAGCGCATCGCAGGTATAACTTTTGTCATCGCCTTGGAGGGTGAAGGGGCGCTGGCTGAGGTCTACGCTGCTGATATGGTCAAAAATCAC
>CAMCJY010000137.1 GCA_945875225.1 Comamonas sp. lk
CGTGATCGTGATGCCGGTCACCACGCCGCAGGTGAAGGTGGACGCAGTGCGCGGTTTTGGCGGCGAGGTGGTGCTGCACGGGGACAGTTACACCGACGCCCATAACCACGCGCTGACGCTAGAAAAAAAACAGGGCATGACGTTTGTGCACCCGTTTGATGACCCGGACGTGATCGCCGGCCAGGGCACGATTGCCATGGAAATTTTGCGCCAGCACCAAGGGCCTTTGGATGCCGTGTTTGTGGCGATTGGCGGCGGCGGCTTGATCAGCGGCGTGGCCAATTACATCAAGGCGGTACGCCCGGAGATTAAGGTCATTGGCGTGCAGATGAGCGACTCGGACGCGATGATGCAATCGGTAGCCAGTGGTGCGCGCGTGACCTTGGCAGATGTAGGCTTGTTCTCAGATGGCACCGCGGTGAAGCTGGTGGGCGAGGAGACTTTTCGCATCGCGCGCGGGCTGGTGGATGAATTCATCACGGTGGACACCGACACGGTGTGCGCGGCGATCAAAGACATATTTGTGGATACGCGTTCCATCGTCGAGCCCTCAGGCGCGCTGGCGGTGGCGGCTATCAAAAAATACGTGGCCGCCAACAAAACACGCGGCAAAACCTATGCCGCGATTTTGTGCGGCGCAAATATGAACTTCGACCGCTTGCGCTTTGTCGCCGAACGCGCTGAAGTGGGCGAGGAGCGCGAGGCCTTGTTCGCCGTCACCATCCCCGAAGAGCGCGGCAGCTTCAGGCGCTTTTGCGAGCTGATTGGCGAGCTGCCCGGTGGACCTCGCAATGTGACCGAATTTAATTACCGCATGAATGACGCCGCGCAAGCCCATGTGTTTGTCGGCCTGAGCACCAAAGGGCCGGGCGAATCGGGCCTGATTGCACGCAATTTTGTGAAGCATGGCTTTGGCGCGATCGACCTGACGCATGACGAATTAGCGCAAGAACACATACGCCATATGGTGGGCGGCATCTCGGCCCTGGCCAAAGAGGAGCGGGTGCTGCGCTTTGTGTTCCCGGAGCGGCCCGGCGCGCTGATGAAGTTTTTGAGCCTGATGCGCCCGGGCTGGAATATCAGCCTGTTTCACTACCGCAACCAGGGCGCGGACTATGGCCGCATTTTGGTCGGCCTGCAAGTGCCCAAGACGGATGGCAAAGCCTTTGCCAAGTTTTTGCGCGCTCTGGGCTATCCTTATGTGGAAGAGACCGACAACCCGGTCTATCGCATGTTCTTGCAAAGCTAGGCGCAAGCATGGCTGCAACCCTGGACGGCAAATTGGTGGTGGCGATTTCATCGCGCGCGCTGTTTGACTTTGAAGAAGAAAACCAGGTCTTTGAACAAGGCGACGACCGCGCCTATATGCACTTGCAACGCCAGCGCCTAGACACACCGGCCACGCCGGGGGTGGCGTTTTCCTTGGTCAAAAAACTGCTTGCATTTAATGACGAAGGCAGCGATGCGGACAAGCGGGTGGAAGTGGTCATCCTCTCGCGCAATGACCCGGTTAGCGGGCTACGGGTGATGAAGTCGGCCGCGCATTACCAGCTGCCCATCATCCGGTGCACCTTTACGCGGGGCGAATCGCCCTGGCGCTATTTGCAGCCCCTCAAAGCCAATCTGTTTTTAAGCATGCATTTAAGCGATGTGCGCGCCGCCCTCATGGCCGGCGTACCGGCGGCGCAGGTGTATCCGCAATCGGCCCATGCCAGCGCGGCGCATCCACAGGAAGTGCGTATTGCTTTTGACGGCGATGCGGTGCTGTTTAGCGACGAGGCCGAGCGGGTCTACCAGTCGCATGGGCTAGACGCCTTTCAGCAGCACGAACAGGACAAAGCGGCACAGCCCTTGCCCGACGGGCCTTTCAAACCCTTGCTGGTGGCCTTGCACCAGTTGCAGCAGGCGGCCAGCCCTGCTATGCGCATACGCACCGCGCTGGTCACCGCCCGCAGCGCCCCGGCGCATGAGCGCGCCATCCGCACGCTGATGGACTGGAACATCGAAGTGGATGAAGCCATGTTTTTAGGCGGGCTGGACAAGGGCGCTTTTTTGCGCGAATTTGAGCCTGATTTTTTCTTTGACGACCAGACCGGTCACATCGAGTCCGCAGCCCGCCATGTGCCCGCCGGCCATGTAGCCAGCGGCGTGCGTAATTAGGACCCCCCAGCGATGCCCAACCAGCACCTGCACCGCCGCTATCGACTGGCCGCCCTTGGCATCTTGCTGCTGGTGCTGGGCGCTTGCGCGCAAACGCCCGGCTTGGGCGCGCGCAGCCCGGCTGGCGAAGCAGCCCCTTCGGTAAACCTGGACACCCGCAGCATGGCGGCGCGCTGGCGCGCCCTCAACCGCCTGGGCTACGGCCCCAGCCCCGCGCTTTTGCAATCCGTCCAAGGCGCGCCGGACGCGCGCCAATGGGCCCACACCCAGCTCGATGCCGCCTGGGCCGCCAGCCAGCGGGCGCCGGCCCTGCCGCCCACCTTGGCCGAGATCGACCTGACGCTGCCCCAGCTTTTTGAGGGCGCCAAAAAAGAGCGCCTGGCCCGCGCCGCCGTGACCGTTGCCAGCCCGGTCAACGAGGCGCTACCCAACCAGAAGCGCTTTGATTTTTCGCAGCCCACCGAGGCCCTGCACTTCAACCGCACCATGGTCAACAAAGCGGTGGCCTGGCGCTTGGCTAGCTGTAGCGACGACAGCCTGGAAAACCCCCTGCTGGCGCGCATGACCGAGTTTTGGTTCAACCACTTCAACATCTACCAAAACAAGGGCCCGGTGCGCCCCTTTGGCGGCCACTACGCGCTGCATGTGGCGCGCGCCCATGCGCTGGGCAAGTTTGAAGACCTGGTGCTGGCCAGCGCACAGCATCCGGCCATGTTGTTTTACCTGGACCAGTGGCAAAGCGTGGACCCGCAAAGCGCCCGCGGCAACCGCGGCCTGAACGAAAACTACGCCCGCGAGCTGCTGGAGCTGCACACCCTGGGCGTGCACGGGGGCTACACCCAAGACGATGTGCGGGCCTTGGCACGGGTGCTCACCGGATGGACTATTTCGGCCCAATCGGCTACGGGCTTTCAGTTTGTCAGCCGCTCGCATGATGCCGGCAGCAAGACCGTGCTGGGCCAAAAGTACCCCGCCAGCCCGGCGCAGGCGGGCCAAAGCGAGGGCGAACAAGCCATCCGTTTTTTAGCGCGCCAACCGGCCACCGCCAAGCGCATAGCTTTGCGTCTGGCGCAGTACTTTGTGGCCGACGCGCCGCCGCCGGACTTGCTGGCCGCCATGGAGGCGCGCTTTTTGGCCAGTGGTGGCGACATCCGCCAGGTCATGCGGGTGTTGCTGGACAGCCCGGCCTTTTGGGCCAGCGAACACCGCTTGTTCAAAACGCCTTACGAGTTCGCCTGCACCGCACTGCGCACCGTGCGTGCCTCTGAGGACCGCAGCAAATGGGTGCAGGCCTGGGGCTACGCCGCTGCGGCCGGCCAGCCCATCCACCAATGGCAAACGCCCGATGGCTACCCCTTTGACAGCGCCACCTGGCTGGCCCCCGAGGCCCTGACGCGCCGGGTGGACTTTGCCCTGAACATTTCCCGCAATGCCCCCGAGTGGGACGCGCTTTACCCCCTGCTCAGCCCGGATAGCCGCAGCGCGGTGCTGCAGCAAGGCCCGGCGCAGCGTCTGGGTTTTGTGCTGGGCAGCCCCGAGTTCATGTACAAATAGCACTATCCAATAGCCCAAGCCCATAGTCCCACCATGCCAATCAACCGCCGCCACGCTCTGATGTTTCTGGGTGCCAACGCCTGGGCCATTCGCCCGGTCTGGGCTGATGCGCCGGGCAGTGCTGCGGGGCGCCTGGTGCTAGTGTTTTTGCGCGGCGCTTATGACGGCATCTCGGCCCTGGTGCCACACGGTGACCCGCGGTACTACCAGCTGCGCCCCAGCATCGCGATTGCCAAACCGGATGGCAGCGCATCAAGTGCCCTGGGGCTGGACCCGCTGTTTGGCCTTCACCCGGCTATGGCAGGCCTTTTGCCGCTGTGGCAGCAAGGCGTGCTGGCGGCGATTCCGGGCGCCGGATCGCCGGACAGCACGCGCTCGCACTTTGACGCGCAGCACCACTGGGAAACCGGTCTGCCCGGCTCCAGCGCATCGGGCGCGGGCTGGATGAACCGCCTCTCAACGCTCTACGGCAAAGAGCGCAGCGCCCTGGGCGTGGGCGAGGCCAACCCGCAAATTTTGGTCGGCCCGCAGCCAGTGCAACTGCTTGCCAGCGGCCAGGCCGCCACCCGCGCCGGTGCCTTGGCCGATACCCGCACCCGCGAAGCCATCCTCAAGATGTACGCCGCCAACCCCGGCCTGGCCCAAGCGGCCCAGGCTGGCGCCGACAGCCGCATGCAGACCGCGGCCACGCTGGCGCTGGCGCAGACCGAAGCGGCGATGGCTGCAGCAGCGCCACCACCACCACAGGCCATGGCCAGCGCCGCCACCAGTGACAAGGCTATCCAACAAGCGGCCAACAATGGCGCACCACCCACCCAAGGCCTGGCGCTGGATGCGCAAAACCTGGGCACGCTCATGGGAAAAAATCGCCATCTGCGGCTGGGCTTTTTATCCGCTGGCGGCTGGGATACCCACCTCAACCAGGGCAACACCACCGGCACCTTGGCCAACAACCTGGCCAACCTCAGCCGCGCCCTCTTGCAACTGCGCCGGCATTTTTCGCAACCGCAGGACGTGGTAGTGGTGGCCAGCGAATTTGGCCGCACCTGCGCCGAAAACGGTACCCGGGGCACGGACCACGGGCACGGCAACGTCATGTGGCTGATGGGCAATGCGGTGGCCGGCGGGCGCTGGCACGGCCAATGGAGCGGGCTGGCCCAGGGCGATTTGAACGAAGGCCGCGACTTGCCGGTACACCACGACTTTCGGGCCATCTTTGCGCACATTCTGGCCGGCACCCAGGGCGTGGCGCGCGACGATACCGAGCGCCTTTTCCCCGGCTACCGCTGGGATGCGCGCCTGGATGGCTTGCTGCGCGCTTAGGCCGCTGCGCCGGTAAAACCGGCAAAGCCCTTGGCGCGCAAGTCGCAGGCCGGGCATTGGCCGCAGCCGTAGCCCCAGTCGTGGCGCTGGCTGCGCTCGCCCAGGTAGCAGGTGTGGCTGTGCTCCACGATGACATCGACCAGCGCCTGGCCGCCCAGGCGGTGCGCCATGTGCCAGGTGGCGGCCTTGTCTATCCACATCAAAGGCGTTTCGATCAGAAAGCGCGTGTCCATGCCTAGCGACAAGGCCACTTGCATGGCTTTCATGGTGTCGTCGCGGCAGTCTGGGTAGCCCGAATAATCGGTTTCGCACACACCGGTCACCAACACTTGCAAACCGCGCCGGTAGGCCAAGGCGGCGGCCAAGGTCATGAACAATAAATTGCGCCCGGGCACAAAGGTATTGGGCAGTCCATTGGCCTGCATGGCGATTGCGGTGTCGCGCGTGAGCGCGGTTTCGCTGACCGCGCCCAGCACCCCCGCATCGAGCAAATGGTCTTCGCCCAATCGTGCTGCCCATTGCGGAAACTGCGCACGCAAGGCCTTTATGACCTGTAGGCGCGCATCCAACTCCACCCGGTGGCGCTGGCCGTAATCAAAAGCCACGGTTTCCACCCGTGCGTATTTGGACAAGGCATACGCCAGGCAGGTGGTGGAATCCTGCCCGCCGGAAAACAAAACTAAAGCGGTGTCGTGCATAGCGGCGATCTTACTGAGGGGCTAAAGCGAAGGCTCAATGCACTTTTTGCTACAGGGCTTCGAGCTGCAGTGACAAGTGGCGCGCCGATTGTGCGCCGTCCAAAGCGCGCGCTTTTGTCCTTGGCCTAGCGTTTGCCGCGCTGCGTGCGCATAATTGGCCGCAGCACCATCCACACCAAGAACCCGCCATGCCCAGCACCCCTACCTTCAAACTCTCGATGCTGGATTTGGTCGCGGTACGCGAAGGCGCCAGTGTCGGGCAAGCCCTGGACGT
>CAMCJY010000138.1 GCA_945875225.1 Comamonas sp. lk
CGATTTGGCAATGGATGCCAAAGCAGAAGCCACCTCGGACTTTCCCCATTGTCACGGTACCCGCCGTGCATTACCTATGTTCCTTTGTGATGCACTCCAACTACCCCACGCATACAGAGCGCAACCCATTCCCCCACCTAGAGTACTGGTACTGAGCGGCGCTGCGCATTTCTGCGCCAAGCCGGGCCAGGCCGCTTGGCCCTAGATCACCTCCTGCAGCGTGCATCCAGGACGCAAGGCAATCTGCAAAAACTGACTATTTTGCGCATCCTTGGCCAACAATAGGTTGTGAACCAGGGGGCTGATAGGGGTTTGGAGCGGGTCTACCAGCAGCACCCAACGCGCGCCACCATCGGTCACTGTGGTTTCCTGCAACTTGCCGATCCAGTCCATGGCTGTCAGGGTCTCAAGTACCTCTGCCAAATCCAAAGGGTCCGCATGCAGGGTTTCGCACAGCTGGGCCGTGGTCTGTCCGCGCGCTGCCTCAGTCCGCGCCGTCCCAAGCCCGCTCAGCAAGGCCAGAGCCAGTCCAAAGCGGGCACCCGGTGCGTAGCGCCGTGGCGGCAGACCAGCGATCAAACCGGGCACATACGCCGTCAGTGTTGCCCCCAGCACCACAATCACCCAGGACAGGTAAATCCATACCAACAAAATCGGCAGCGTGGCAAATGCGCCGTACACAGCGGAATACAGCGGCACCGTTTCCAGGTACCAGGCCAACAGGCGCTTGGCGATTTCCAGGCCAGTAGCCACAAACAAAGCGCCCATCCAGGCATGGCCCCAACGCACCCGGGTATTGGGCAGGTAATGAAACATGGCCGCCATACCGCCGGCCACCATCAAAAACTGCGCAGTATCGAGCAAAAAGCCCACGCCGCCGGGCATGCCCTCAACCAGGCCGCGAGAGGCCGAAATCGCATACGAGCTGACGCTGATGCTGACGCCCAAAATCAAGGGCCCCAGCGTGAGTGCCGACCAGTAAATCAAGAGGCGCTGGCCCAAAGGCCGCAACGTGCGCACGCGCCAAATACTATTGATGGTACGGTCGATGGTAAAGATCAGCGCCAGCGAGGTCAGCACCAGCGCGCCAAAACCAAAGGCGCCCAGCTTGCTGGCTTTACGCGAAAACTGGCTCAAGTAGCCCAGCACCTGGCGGGCGATGTCGTCCGGTATCAGGCTGGCGACCAGCCACTTTTGTAATACGTCCTGAAACTTGGCAAACATCGGAAAGGCCGTCAGCACCGCCAATGCCACGGTCAGCAGCGGCACCAGAGCGATGGTGGTGGTAAAGGTCAGACTGCTGGCAGTCAGGCCCAGGCGGTCTTCGCGGAAGCGTTCGCGCAGGGTTTGAAGGGCTGGAAGCCAGGGCACATGGCGCACATCGGTCAGCCAGAGTTGGAAGCGAGGAAGCAGTTGCATGGCCGGTATGATGCCACCGCTATGCAAACACCTCTTTCGCCTCCTCCGATCACGTCGCCTACAGCGCCTGCAATCGCCTCAACCGCCCCGGCGGAAACCCATGTCCACCTTAGCCGCGCGCTGGCGGTGGGCAGCCTGCTGGGGCTGATCGTGCTCAGCCTGCTGTGGGAGCTGCTGGTGGCCCCGCTGCGGCCTGGCGGCTCGTGGTTGGCGCTCAAGGCCCTGCCTTTGTGCTTACCCATGGCCGGGCTGCTAAAAAACCGCATGTACACCTACCGCTGGGTATCCATGCTGGTGTGGATCTACTTCACCGAGGGCGTGGTGCGCGCCTGGGGTGACAAAGCGCCCAGCAACTATTGCGCGCTGCTGGAAATCGCTTTGTGCCTGGTTTTGTTTGTTGCCTGCCTGATGCATGTGCGCTTGCGCCAGCGTGATGCCAAGGCTGCAGGCCTGAGCGAAGCGCCCACCACCCAAGCCAGCTAAAGAACGCGTATGAACCCACCCGCTGCCCTGCTTCCCGCGCTACGCGCCATTGTTGGCCAGGCGCATGTATTGACCGAAGGCGATTTAACTGGCTACGAATTGGACTGGCGCAAGCGCGAGCGCGGCAAGTCCCTGGCAGTAGTGCGCCCGGCGTCCACCGCCCAAGTGGCCTTAGTCGTCCAGGCTTGTGCGGCAGCGGGTGTCAGCATCGTGCCCCAGGGCGGCAACACCGGCATGGTGGTCGGCTCCACCCCAGATGCCAGCGGCACGCAAGTCGTGCTGAGCTTGACGCGCATGAACGCAGTACGCGCGCTCGATGGCGGCAACCTGACGATTACCGTAGAGGCCGGTTGTGTGCTGCAAAGCCTGCAAGAGGTGTGCGAGAAAGCCGGTTTCTTGTTTCCCTTGAGCTTGGCCTCGGAAGGCAGCTGCACCATAGGCGGCAATCTGGGCACTAATGCGGGGGGCACGCAAGTGGTGCGCTACGGCAATACGCGCGAACTGTGTCTGGGCCTGGAAGTGGTGACGGCTCAAGGCGAGGTATGGAGCGGTCTGACCGGCCTGCGCAAGGACAACACCGGCTATGACCTGCGGCATTTATTTATAGGCTCGGAGGGTACGCTGGGCGTGATTACTGCCGCCACCATGAAGTTGTATCCACTGCCCAAATCGCAACTGACAGCCTTGGCTGCCGTGCCTTCGCTAGAGGCGGCGGTGCAACTGCTGGGCTTGGCGCACCAGCACCTGAGTGCCGGTCTGACCGGCTTTGAGGTCATGGGACAGTTTGCTTTGAAGTTGGTGGTCAAGCATTTCCCGCAGCAGCGCGTTCCTTTTTATGAAAGCAGTCCGTATTGCGTGGTGCTGGAGAACTCGGATAACGAGTCCGACGAACACGCGCGCAGCCAGTTTGAACGACTGCTGGAAGCGGCTATGGATGCCGGTTGCGTAAGCGATGCCGTGGTGGCCGAAAGCATGGCTCAGGCGCGCGCGCTGTGGCATATCCGCGAGAGTATTCCGCTGGCGCAGGCGCAAGAGGGGCTCAATATCAAACACGATATCTCGATTGCGGTCTCGCGCATCCCCGAGTTTGTGGCCCAAGCCGATGCAGCCCTGGCGCAGGCCTTTCCCGGCATACGGCTGGTGAACTATGGCCACCTGGGGGACGGCAATTTGCACTACAACGTACAAGCGCCCGAAGGCCAAGACGCCGAAAAGTTTTTGCGTGAGCAGGAAGGCCCGGTCAATGGCGTGGTCTATGCGCTGGTGGACGCCTATAACGGCTCGATCTCCGCGGAACACGGTATCGGCAGCCTGAAACGCGAAAAGCTGGAAAAGCACAAGTCTCCCGTGGCGCTGAGTCTGATGCGCTCTATTAAAACCGCGCTGGACCCGCACAATATGTTCAACCCCGGACGTATGTTGGCGCGCACTTAAACCAGGCTGCTGGAGCGGATCAGCCTAAGCGGCTTGATGGCTATCGCCAGAGGCAGCTTTAGCCCGACGCCATCGCTTTGGTCAGCGGCGACGAAAATGCGAGCAGCACCGTGTGCAGTCGCCCTACCCGCCTACAATTTGGCAGATAGCGAGGCACGCCAATAACCGGCATTTTTCACACCAACCGCACCTATGACCAGCCATACCGAGCGCCCGACCCGCCACCAATACGAAGACCTGCTGAGCTACGCCTACGCCCAGGGCGTGCGCAAGGAGGACCGTACTGGTACCGGAACGACTAGCGTGTTTGGCTACCAGATGCGCTTTGACCTCCGAGAGGGTTTCCCGCTGGTGACAACCAAAAAAGTGCACTTGCGCTCCATCATCCAGGAATTGCTGTGGTTTTTGACCGGTTCGGGTAATAACCACTGGCTCAAAGATCGCGGCGTGAGCATCTGGGATGAATGGGCCAAGCCCGATGGCGACCTGGGCCCGGTCTACGGCGTGCAGTGGCGCAGTTGGCCCACGCCGGACGGCAAGCACATCGACCAGATCAGCGAATTGATGGCGACTCTCAAGAGCAATCCGGACTCACGCCGCATGATCGTCAGCGCCTGGAACGTTGCCGATTTATCCAAAATGGCGCTCATGCCCTGCCATGCTTTTTTTCAGTTTTACGTGGCGCCCGCAGAAGGCCCCGATGGCAAGCCTCGCCTGAGCTGCCAGCTGTACCAGCGCAGCGCGGATATTTTTTTGGGGGTGCCTTTCAATATTGCTAGCTACGCGCTGCTAACGCACATGATCGCCCAGCAATGCGATATGGATGTGGGCGATTTCATCTGGACCGGCGGCGACTGCCATGTATACAGCAACCACCACACGCAAGTGGAACTGCAACTAAGCCGCGCGCCTATGGCCTACCCCACGCTGCATATCAAGCGCCGCCCGGCCAGTATTTTTGAATACGCCTTTGAGGACTTTGAGGTGCTGGGTTATACGCCGCATCCCGCAATTTCTGCTCCGGTGGCGGTCTAGGCGCGCTGCCCATGGCGACCCGCCTGCACCTTATTTACGCGCGCGCTGCCAACGGAGTCATTGGCGCAAATAACACCCTGCCTTGGCATCTACCCGAGGACCTTGCGCACTTCAAACGCCGCACCTTGGGTTGCCCGGTCATCATGGGCCGCAAAACCTGGGATTCGCTGCCCCCAAAGTTTCGCCCGCTGCCAGGCCGCTTGAATGTGGTGATCACGCGGCAATCGGATTGGCAAGCGCAAGGCGCACAGTCGGCCGCGTCCTTGCAGGATGCATTGGCGCAGTGCGTGGATACGCCCGACGCCTGGGTGATAGGCGGCGCGCAAATATATGCCCAGTCGTTAGCCCTGGCGCACAGCGTGGTGGTGACGGAAATAGAGCTGGAAGTGCCAGGTGATGCATTTGCACCGGTCCTTGGAAGCGCGTGGCAAGAGACTCATCGCGAAAGCCATACCTCTGCCAAAGGGCTTGCCTATAGTTTTGTGAATTACCAGCGCACCACGCCGCTTTAAACCATGCAATTTGCCACCTGGAACGTCAACTCCTTAGCCGTGCGCCTGCCCCAGGTGTTGGACTGGCTTAGCGCCAATCCGGTCGATGTGCTGGCTCTGCAAGAGACCAAGCTCACCGACGATAAATTTCCGTACGATGCCTTTGCGCAAGCGGGCTACCAAGCCCATTGGTTTGGGCAAAAAACCTATAACGGCGTGGCCCTTCTGACCAAGACCGAGGCCACGGAAATAGTGAAAAACATTCCCGGCTTTGAAGACGAACTAGCGCGTGTGATCACCGGCACGGTACAAGGTGTGCGCGTGATAGGGGCGTATTTCCCGAATGGCCAGGCGCCTGGTAGCGATAAGTTTGAGTACAAAATGGAGTGGCTCAAGGCCCTACGCAACTGGGTCAAGACCGAGTTGGCGGCGCACACGCAATTACTGCTCATGGGTGACTACAACATCACTTTTGACGATGCCGATGTCTGGGACCCCGAAGGTATGCGCGACCAGATTCACTGCACGGACGAAGAGCGCTACCACCTGCGGGCGCTGGTTGCCATGGGCTTGCACGACAGCCTACGCCTGTTTCCGCAGCCGCCGAAAAGCTATAGCTGGTGGGACTACCGCGACATGGCCTTTAGACGCAACCGGGGCATGCGGATTGACCATATCCTGATCAGCCAAAGCTTGCGCGACCGGGCCACAGCCTGCGTTATCGACAAAACACCCCGCAAAAACGAACGACCCAGCGACCACACGCCGGTGGTGTTAACGATCACGCCCGAATCGAACAAGTCCTCGGGCGTAAACGCCAGCTACTTATCCAGTCCTAGTTCTTGGATCTTGCGGGTGATGGTATTGCGGCCAATGCCCAACTTGTTGGCGGCTTCAATGCGGCGTCCACGCGTATTGGTCAAAGCAGCTTGGATCATGCGCGCCTCAAAACGCCGCGTCAGCGTGTCCCACACCTCTAGCTGACCGCTGCGCAAAAGTGTCAGCGCCTCATCTTCAAGCTCCACTTCCCAACCCGTCAGCGGCGAGAGTGTGGGCGAGGCGCCCATAGCTGGCGCCGTAGACGGCCAAGCCATAGGTTGCGCAACTGGAACATCTGCAAAACTATCCGCGG
>CAMCJY010000139.1 GCA_945875225.1 Comamonas sp. lk
GCCGACAGCCTGCGCCGCTCCATGGCCGCCTGGAAACGCCAGGGTGGGGTACAGCATTTTTACGATCGCCTGGTCGGCGCCATGGTCGCCAACGGCTACACGCAAGACTACGCCGATGCCTTGTTCAAACAAATCGAAGGCTTTGGCGAATATGGCTTTCCCGAAAGCCATGCCGCCAGTTTTGCACTGCTGGTCTATGTGAGCTGCTGGCTTAAATGCCACGAACCCGCCTGCTTTCTGGCCGCCATGCTCAACAGCCAGCCGCTGGGCTTTTACAGCCCCAGCCAATTGGTACAAGACGCCCGCCGCCACGGCCTCGAAGTGCTGCCCGCAGACGTGAGCCACAGTGACTGGGATTGCTCCCTCGAACAATTGGGGTCAGAACCCAATTTACAACCGGCCATCCGTTTGGGTTTGCGCATGGTGGCGGGCTTGCATGCGCGCGTGGCTTTGCGTATCAGTGCGGCACGAGGGCAGGGGGCTTTTGCCAGTACCGATGACTTGGCTTTGCGCTGTGTGCTGGACGCGGGCGACCTCAAAGCCTTGGCCAGCGCAGACGCTTTGCTATCGCTCAGCGGCCACCGCCGCCAGCAGGTATGGGACGCGTCGGCGCTGCACCGTGCGCCCGCGCTCTTGCAAGGTGCACCGGTGTATGAAAAGCCGCTGGTCTTAGCCGCAGCGCATGAAGCGCAGGAAGTGCTGTTTGACTATGCGGCTACCGGCCTTACTTTGCGCAGCCACCCGCTGTCGTTTTTACGCGCACGCCTGGCAGCTAAAAAACTGCTGAGCGCCGCGCAGTTGCGCGACTTGCCGCATGGCCGTTTGGTGCGCGCCTGCGGCATCGTCACCATGCGCCAGCAACCGCAAACCGCCAAAGGCGTAGTCTTTGTGACCCTGGAAGACGAGACGGGTTGCATCAACGTTATCGTCTGGAAAAGCCTGAAAGACAAACAGCGCACCGAGCTATTGCGGGCACGTCTGTTGGCCGTCTATGGCGTCTGGCAGCGCGACGAAGACAGCGGCGGCCAGGTATGCCACTTGATAGCCAAGCGCCTGGTGGATTTGACGGACTGGTTGGGTGATTTATCCGCAGGCAGCCGGGATTTCCGCTGATAGTCTTGCCGCCCCATACTCGCTGCCAGGCCTTGCTTAGAATCCCTCGAAACAAGGAAACAACATGAAAAAAATAATTTACGGCCTACTGTTGGTACTGGCCGCGCTGGCGCTGGCGATTCAGTTAGGCGGCCATGGCTATTTTTGGAAAGCCCTGTCCAGCACCTATTTCCAGGGGCATAGCACCGCGCATATTGACGACGCCAACAATTTTGCGCAAAGCAGCATTGCCGCAGGCGCGCCCCAGGCCTGGCCCAAAGACGCGCGCCACAACCAAAAAACCTTGGACCCGGCCATGGCAGCCTATTTGCAGCAGCACGGTACGGCAGCATTTGTGGTGACGCAAAAAGGCGCTCTGGTGCACGAGCAGTATTTCGGCGCCTATTCCGCCCAAAGCCGCACCAACTCGTTTTCCATGGCCAAAACCATCACCACCTTGCAGGTACAACAAGCCGTACAGCAGGGCTTTATTAGCAGTTTTGACGCACCCTTGACCGAGCGCTTGCCCGAATACGCGCAAGACCCGCGCGGTCAAAAGGCCACCGTGTCGCAACTCTCCAGCATGAAGTCCGGCCATGACTGGACAGAGAACTACTACCTACCGCTCAATATCACGACCGATTTGTATTACGGCAAAGACGCCGAAAAACTGGTGCTCGGTCAAGGCTTTGAGCGTGAGCCTGGCACCGAGTACGAGTACAGCAGCGGCAGCACCCAACTATTGGGGGTTTTTCTCAAGCGTGCATTGCAGGTCAAGGAGCCGGGCCTGACTATTAGCGGGCATTTGTCGCGCAGCCTGTGGGTGCCGCTGGGTATGGAAAGCGATGCGATTTACACCCTGGACCGCGAAGGAAGCGCGGGCGGTATGGAGCGTACCTACTGCTGCATTTTTGCCACGGCACGCGACTTTGCCAAGTTCGGCCAACTGCTGTTGCAAGACGGGCAGTGGAACGGCCAGGCCTTGCTGGATAAGGCGTTTGTAGAGCGTATCCGCAAGCCTGATTTACAACCCTATTACGGACATTCTCTGTGGATGGATTGGACGTATAAGCACCCGTTTTATTTTTTACAGGGTCACCAAGGCCAGTACGTCATCGTGGTGCCTTCGCTAGACCTGGTGGTAGTGCGCACCGGCCAGACGCGCGACAAAAAAACCAAAGGCCCTAATGGCATCACGCCGGCTGAGGTGTATCGATTTGTCGATCAAGCGGTGGCGATGGTGCAGTAAGCAAACACTTGTTCCGCAGCAAAGCGTTGGCGCAGTGGCTAGACCTACATAGCCACGCAAGCCTCCTGCAAAAAGCGCAGGTCTTCGCCTTGCAAATGCGGGCTCAGGCGCTCCAGCACGGTGGCATGGTAGTTGTTCAGGTAAGCCGTCTCTTGCGCGCCTAGCAAGTCTTTGCGCACCACGCGGGTGTCTATGGGGCAGAGGGTGAGCGCGTCGAAGCGGTAAAACTTGCCGTGCTCGGTGGCCGTGTGGTCTTCGCACAATAAGATGTTTTCTATGCGTATGCCATAGCGGCCGGGCAGGTACACGCCGGGCTCATTGGTGACCACCATGCCGGGCAGGATGGCTTGGTCGATCATGCCGGGGCTGATGCTGTGTGGGCCTTCGTGCACATTGTTGAAGTAGCCCACGCCATGGCCGGTGCCGCAGGCGTAGTTCAAGCCCTCGTTCCACAGCGCCTGGCGCGCCAGCACGTCCAGTTGCAGGCCGCGCGTGCCGTGCAGAAAAATAGCCGCGGACAAACGCAGCATACCTTTGAGCACCAAGGTGAAATGCCGCGCCTGGTCCTCGCTCACCGGGCCACAAACCAAGGTGCGGGTAATGTCGGTCGTGCCGTCGTCGTATTGGCCGCCCGAGTCCAGCAGAAAAAATCCTTCAGGCTTGACCGGTGTGTCCACTCCGTCTTTTAAGCCGTAATGCATCATGGCGGCGTTGGGGCCATAGGCCGGTATCGAGGTGAAACTCAGGCCGCGAAACAAATCCAGTTTTGCGCGCTCGCCGTCGATGCGATCAGACACGATGCGCTCTGTCAGTTGGCCCTTAGCTACGTTTTCGTAAAACCACCGCAAAAAGCGCACCATAGCCACACCGTCGCGCACAAAACAGTTTTTCCAGTGGCTGATTTCGCTGGTATTTTTCACCGCTTTGAGCAGCACCGAAGGTGCGCGCTTTTCCACGAGTGTGCAGCCTTGGGCGCGCAAGGTGGCAAGGGTGAGCATATTGCTTTGCGCCGGGTCCACCAGCACGCTCTGTCCGCGAAGTTGGGCAAGTGCTGCAAAAAAACTATCGTAGTCTTGTAGCCCAATACCTTGCTCGGCCAGGCTCGCGCGCAAGCTCGGGCTAAACCGCGCCAAGTGGGCGTACAGCACGGCCCTGTCTTCGGTCAGCACCAAATAGGCGTGAAAGTAAGGCGAGGTGGGCACATCGCTGCCGCGCAAATTGAGCAGGTAGCCGATATCGTCCAGCGCATTGAGCACATGCGCTTGCGCACCGGCTTTGCGCATTTCGGCGCGCACTTTGTTCAGCTTGTGCGCAGCGCTCTCGCCTGCATATTCCAGCGCATGTGCAAACACCGGCTCTATGGGAAATCCGGGCCGGTCGGTCCAGACCGCATCGACGACATCATGCTCGGTGACGAGCTTGACGTTTTTGGATTGAAGTGTGCCTTCAATATCGGCCATGGCCTTGACCATCATGGTCGCGCCGAAAAAACCCAGGCGTGCGCCGGGCGCCAGGGTTTCGGCCAGCCACTGGTTCCAGGGCAGCACATCGGGCTTGCCCAGGTACACAATTTGAATTTCGGTGTTTGCCAATTCCTGCTCGGCCTGCAGCCAGTAACGACCGTCGGCCCAGATATAGGCGCTGTCTTTGAGTACCACCATGGTGGATACCGAGGCGGTAAAGCCGGACATGTATTGCCGCACCTTCCAGCGCAGCGGCATGTACTCCGAGTTGTGCGGGTCGGAGGAGGGGAGCACCCAGGCGTCGAGTTGGTGTTTTTCCATTTCCGCGCGCAGGGCGGCAAGGCGTTGGGCAATAAGTGTCATGGCGGCGGGCTGCAAAAAATAAAACGACTAGGTGACGGAGTGCAAGCGCAAACTGAGAAGAGGGGCACAGGCTTAAAAAACCGCGTGGTCGCCGCGCTCCAGGGATGCGCCTTCGCGTACCAGTGTCGCATAGCAATCCCACAGCGTGTGCGTGCCAGTGGACGGTGTGGCATCGGCATCGTAGCGGCGGGTCTGCGCATCCCAGACCAACATGGACTCGGTAGCGTAGTAGTGACCAATCCGCGCGAATTCGGCCTTATCGGCCAGGGGCGGGATGATGCGGCCCAGCAGCGACAGCACGCCGATGATGGCATCCATCATGCCCACCGGCACATGGGTGTAGCGCGGTGGCTTGCCCAGCAACGCGAACAACTTTTCCCCTTGTTGCAGCGGCGTGATGGCCGGCCCCGGCCCACCGATGGGCAAGATGCGGTTATGGCATTCAATATCGTGCAAGCAGCGTGCCAGGTAGTCGCCCAGATCTTCGTCGCTAATCGGCTTGCACGCGGTCAGCTGGCCGTCACCAAAAAGTAAAAACGGTTTGCCTTTGCGTACCCGCTCAATCTGCCCGCACAGCGATTTGAAAAACGCAGTAGGCCGCACGATGGAATAGCGCATTCCCGATTGCACCAAGGCCTCTTCAAAGGCCAGCTTGGCGCGTTGAAATACCAGTAGCGGCTTTTGCACACAAATCGCCGACAGCAATACAAAGTGCTGCACCCCCGCCTCTTGTGCGGCTTGCAGCGCATGCAGATGGGCCTGGTGGTCAATCGCCCAGGCGTCTTTAGGATTACCGGTGCGCGAGGCCAGGCAGGAAACCAGCGCATCAAAGCGCTCGCCAGCAAAGCCGTCGCGGCGCAGGGACTGCGGGTCGGCGGCGTCGCCGGTGCGCAGCAGCGCGCCGGGCAAACGCGTTGGCCAGTCCTGCACTTGCCGCTTGCCGCCTACCCCGGCCTGGGGGCGTATCAGGCAGACCACTGCGTGGCCCTGGCGCAGCAAGGCGCGCACCGTAGCTTGCCCTATCGTCCCGGTGGCTCCGAGTACAAGCACCCGCTGCTTGGTTGGAGTGAGCATGGTGTGGGGGCCGACCGGGATGGTTTGCATTTGAAAATGAAAGGCGCTCAGTTCGCCCGCGCTACCCACACCGTGGCGCCCTGCGGGCCATAGCGCTCGGCATGCGGCACATCGCGCGCAAGACGAAAGCCTTGGCCCGCCGGGATATGGCGCGTGCTGCCATCGACCATCAGCCAGAACTCGCCGCGCACTACGCGCGCACTGACGGCAAAGGCATGGGTATGGGTATCGAGCTCCAGGCCCGGTACCCATTCGCGCACCAAAATTTCATCAAAGCCTTCATCCAGGGCTTGGGCGGTGAATGTTTCAAGCGTGGGTTCCAAGGGCAATCTCCATGAAGGGCTTCGGATGTTAGTGGCCTGGGCGCGCCGTGTCGCGGGCCGCCTGCATGGTCAGGGCACCAAGGTCAGAAACAAAAAGCTGGCAAACAAGACCAGGTGGATAGCGCCTTGCATCACATTGGTTCGACCTGAGCCCAGAGTGATGCTGCCTACCAAAAAGGTCAGCGCCAATAGTGTCACGTCCTTGGTCTCCAGGCCCAGCGTCAGGGGCAGGTGCAGCAGCACGCAGGCCAGTACCACTAAAGGGATTGTTAGGCCGATACTTGCCAGGGCCGAACCGATGGCCAGGTTCATGCTGGTTTGCAAGCGGTCGGCGCGTGCGGCGCGGATGGCCGCCCAGGTCTCGGGCAGCAAAACAATCAGCGCAATA
>CAMCJY010000140.1 GCA_945875225.1 Comamonas sp. lk
ATACTAGCAATATGGCCCGCGTCCAGCGCGTGAAAGACTACGGTCTCGTCGATACGGTTAATAAATTCAGGCCGGAAATGGTTTTTCAATTCACCGGTGACGGCGTCTTTAACTTCTTCGCGATCCTGGCCCACCATGCTTTGAATTAATTGCGAGCCGATATTGCTGGTCATCGCGATGATGGTGTTTTTAAAGTCGACAGTGCGCCCCTGGCCATCGGTCAGGCGGCCATCGTCTAGCACTTGCAAAAGCACATTAAATACATCCGTGTGCGCCTTTTCCACTTCGTCCAGTAAAAGCACGCTATAGGGTTTGCGGCGTACCGCTTCGGTGAGGTAACCCCCCTCCTCGTAGCCCACATAGCCGGGCGGCGCGCCAATCAAGCGTGCCACTGAATGCTTCTCCATGAACTCGCTCATGTCGATGCGAATCAAATGGTCTTCACTGTCAAACAAGAAGCCTGCCAAGGCTTTGCACAATTCTGTCTTGCCAACGCCGGTGGGGCCTAAGAACAAGAAAGAGCCGGTCGGGCGGTTGGGGTCCGAAAGACCTGAGCGCGAGCGGCGTATGGCATTGGCGACGGCACCGATCGCCTCGTCCTGGCCCACCACGCGCTGGTGCAGACGCTCTTCCATCAGCAAGAGTTTTTCCCGGTCGCCCTGCATGAGTTTGGCGATAGGGATGCCGGTAGCGCGCGCCACCACTTCGGCGATTTCTTCTGCGCCCACCTGGGTGCGCAGCAATTGAGGCGTCGCGCCCTCACCCCCTTTGGCGCGGCCCGCCTCCGTGTCCTGCGCCTCTTTCAGGCGCCTTTCCAAGCCCGGTAACTGGCCGTATTGCAACTCAGCTACTTTGGTGAGATCGCCTTTACGCGTCAGGGTTTCAATTTGCTGACGCAGCACATCAATTTCCGCCCGAATTTGCGCACTGCCCTGCGCCATGGCTTTTTCGGCCTTCCAGATTTCGTCCAGATCGGCGATTTCGCGCTGTAAGGTGCTGATTTCCTCGTTGATGAGCGCAAAGCGCTTAATAGAGGCTTCGTCTTTTTCCTTTTTCACCGCCTCACGCTCGATCTGCAACTGAATCAATCGCCTATCCAGCTTATCCATTACTTCGGGCTTGGAGTCCAGCTCGATTTTGATCTTGGCCGCCGCTTCGTCAATCAAGTCAATCGCCTTGTCCGGTAGAAAGCGGTCGGTAATGTAGCGATGGCTCAATTCGGCCGCGGCCACGATGGCTGGGTCGGTGATGTTCACGCCATGGTGTACCTGGTAGCGTTCTTTGAGGCCGCGCAAAATTGCGACGGTGGCTTCCACCGTAGGCTCGCCCACCAAAATCTTTTGAAAACGGCGCTCCAGCGCCGCGTCTTTTTCAATGTATTTGCGGTATTCGTCTAGCGTGGTTGCGCCCACGCAATGAAGTTCGCCCCGCGCTAGGGCCGGCTTGAGCATATTGCCAGCGTCCATGGCGCCTTCGGCCTTGCCGGCGCCCACCATGGTGTGTAACTCGTCAATAAAGACAATGGTCTGGCCCTCGTCCTTGGACAGGTCTTTCAACACATTTTTCAGCCGTTCTTCAAATTCTCCCCGAAACTTGGCACCCGCCAGCAGGGAGGCCATATCCAGCGACAGCACGCGCTTGCCTTTGAGCGAATCGGGCACTTCGCCAGCAACAATGCGCTGGGCTAGGCCTTCGACGATGGCGGTCTTGCCGACACCGGGCTCGCCAATCAATACCGGGTTGTTCTTGGTGCGGCGTTGCAGCACCTGGATAGCACGGCGGATTTCGTCGTCACGGCCAATCACCGGATCGAGCTTGCCGGCGCGGGCGCGCTCGGTCAAATCGACGCAATATTTTTTCAGAGACTCACGCTGGTCTTCGGCGTCGGCGCTGTCCACGCCCTGCCCGCCGCGCACCGCCAAAATGGCGGCGTCCAGGCTTTTGCGGCTCAAACCCGAAGCCTGCGCCCGCTTGGCAAAGTCGGACTTTGCCTCACTCAAGGCCACCAAAAATAACTCGCTGGCCACATATTGGTCGCCGCGTTTCATGGCTTCTTTTTCGCAGGCTTGCAAAAGGCTGACCATGTCACGCCCTACCTGCACTTGGTCCTGGCCTTGTACCTGGGGCAGCTTGTGGGCGGCAGCGTCTGCCATGGCCAGCAGCGAAGGGACGTTGACCCCCGCGCGCTGGAGCAAAGCCTTGGGGCCGTCGTCCTGGCGCAGCATGGCCCCCAGCACATGGGCTGGCTCAATATAGGCATGGTCCTGGGCCAGCGCTGCGCTTTGCGCTTCACCCAGGGCCTCTTGGAACTTGGTCGTTAACTTGTCAATTCGCATAAGGCATCCTCAGTTAGGGCACAGCTTGGGGTCGGTAGTGCATTTTCAAGCGGCGCGGGGCGGTCCGCACTGACTAAAATCAAGCTAATGAATATCCACCAACTCAATGTGCAGTATGACGAACGGCAGGACCGCCTGCTAGTTCGGGTCAAAACCGTGCAGGAGCAAGAGGTACGCCTATGGCTGACCCGCCGCATTGGCGTCAAGTTGGTGGAGCCGCTGATGACTACCGTCTCGCGTATCGAGGCTTTAGACCCTGCGGTGACCCTGGCTGACGAAACGTCACGCAAAATTTTGGTGCACCTGAAACAAGAAGATTTTTTGCAAAAAGCGGATCTGCAGACGCCGTATTCGAGTACCACCACGGCGCTGCCCCTGGGCGAGTTGCCGATGCTAGTGACCGAGGTCACGATCCATTTGCATGCCAACGGACTGACCCAATTAGTGATCAAAGACGGCGGGGACGAGGAGCAGGAGGCGCGTACCTGCACCCTGAATTTGCAGTCCTTTATGGTGCACGGCCTGCTGCATTTGCTGCAACAAGCAGTGCACCGCTCGCAATGGCTGGACCCGGTGCAAGCGCCGGACCAAGAGGAAAGCGCTGCCGAAGCCGCGCAGGCACGGCGTACGCGGAAGAAAACATATACCCATTGAGGGCAGGCATGGGTGCTGCGGCCTCAAGCGTTGGGTTTGTATATGCCCCAGCGGGCTAAAGCCGCATCGTCACTGACACGGGCATCCACCCATTGCGCGCCCTCCAAGCCCTGCTCTTTTTTCCAAAAAGGGGCTTGGGTTTTCAGGAAGTCCATCACAAACTCGCAGGCTTTGAAGCTTTCGCCGCGATGGGCCGAAGCCGCCACCACCAGTACCACCGGCTCAGTAGGGTGCATCACGCCAACGCGATGTACCACCCGCACGCCGTAAATATCAAAGCGCTGATGGGCCTCGTCAATCATGGATTCGATGGATTTTTCTGTCATGCCAGGATAATGCTCCAGCTCTAAGGTCTGGACGCTACCGGCATGCGCCGCATCATGCACATTACGGTCGCGCACCGTGCCTAAAAAGGTACAAACCGCCCCGATGCGTGGGTCGTTTTGCTGCAAGGCTGCGATCTCCTGGGATACGTCAAAACGCGCTGTTTGAATCCGCACACGGGCATTAGCCGCGTTCTGAAAAGACCCGGGAGGCTGGCTCACAGCAACCCTCGGAAAATAGCTAAGGAAGGCAAGGAGCCCATGTTCACCCCCCTGTGACCGGCGGGAAAAATGCGACCTCTGCACCCGGCGTTAAGGCTGTACCTTCCTCGCACAAGGTTTGATTGATTGCCATGCGCAGCACCCTATCACGTCCTAGCGCCTGGGCCGCGGGGCCACCGGCTTGTAACAATTCGTCTCGTAATTGGCCAAGTGTTGGCGCTTGGGTTTCATACGCATGGCCGCTGCTACCCATGGTCTCGCGGATGCTGGCAAAGTATTTGAGCGTGATCTGCATACGGATAAATGTAAGTGCTTGGATGGCAAGGCGCTCAGCCCAGCAAATCGCCTGAGCTAATGAACTGGACGGTATCGCCACGCACAATGGTGCGGCCCGGCGGGTTGTCCAATAATCCGTCGCCCCAGACCACCGAGGTGAGTACGCCCGAGCTCTGGTTGGGGAACAGGTCCAGACCACCCTGCGTATTGCGCCTGACCCGTAAAAATTCCTGGCGCCGGTCGGCACGCGGCCAATCAAAGTCTGCGCGCAAGGCTTGCGTGGGCAAGGCCACATTCTGGACGCCCTGCATACGCAGCAAAAACGGGCGCACCAGCAGCAAAAACGTGACAAAACTTGACACCGGATTGCCAGGCAGACCGATAAAGTGCGCTGCCCCCACGCGGCCATGCGCAAAGGGTTTGCCTGGCTTGATGGCGATTTGCCAAAGATCTAAGCGGCCCAGTTGCTGCACTGCCGGCTTGATATGGTCTTCTTCGCCGACCGACACGCCGCCACTGGTCAGCACCAAATCATGCGCCTGCGCAGCATCATCCAGGGCCTGTACCGTGGCGTCCAAACGGTCCGGCACGATACCCATATCCGTCACCTCGCAACCCATGCGGCGCAGCAAGGCCACCAAGAAAAAACGGTTGGAGTTGTAAATGGACCCTGGCTTCATGTCCTGCGGTACGACTGCGCCCGGCATCACCAGTTCGTCGCCGGTGGAAAACAAAGCGACGCGCGGCTTGCAAGCGACTTGCAACTGCGCCAAGCCCACGCTGGCTGCCATCCCCAAAGCGGCTGGGCCAAGGCGCATGCCGCACTGCAAGACTGTGGCACCAAGCCTAACGTCCTCGCCACGGCGGCGTATCCACTGCCCGGCTTGGGGCTGGGTTTGCACTTGTATCTGTGTCGCCGAAGGGTCCGTGCCCGGTACTGCCTGGCAATCCTCCTGCATGACCACGGCATCGGCGCCCAAAGGAATCGGCGCGCCGGTGAAGATCCGGGCGACCGTACCCGCAAGCAGCGGCAGGCCTTTGCTACCCGCGGGTATACGTTGGGAGACCGGTAGCGAGCGCCCAGGCGCAAGATCTGCGCACCGCAAGGCATAACCGTCCATGGAACTGTTGTCCTGCGGCGGCACTTCCAGCTTTGACACCACATCCTGTGCCAGCACCCGGCCATCGGCCTGCAGGGTGCTCAGCATTTCTGAGCGTACTGGTTTGTCATCCAAAGCCGCCAGCAATTGCGCCACCGCTGTTTCAAGCGGCAAGAGCGGGCTGCGGTTCGGCGTGGACATGCGGACAGTTCAGGCGCAAGCCGCGGTAATGTAGGCTTTGATCGCCTGCACATCTGCATCCATCACATGGACGCGCTTGGGCAGGTCTTCAATACCAACAAACTTGGCCGGACGCTCGGGCTCGCGGGCCAGCGCTTGCACAATCGTGGATGCGAATTTGATAGGCAAAGCGGTTTCCAGCACCACCATGGGAATGCCTGCCTGACGGTGAAGCTGGGCCACTTTGAGGCCATCAGCCGTATGGGGATCCACCATAACGCCATAGCGCTGCCAGATGTCGCAAATGGTTGCAATACGGTCGGCGTGCGTGCTCTTGCCGCTGACAAAACCGTATACGTCTGCGGCTTGAGAAAATAGCGCATCAGCGTGCAAGTCGAAGGCCCCATCGCGCGTCAGCCCGGCGCCGAACAAGTCCGCCACGCGCGCGCTGTCACGCCCTAGCAAGTCGAAGACAAAACGCTCAAAATTACTCGCCTTGGAAATGTCCATGGACGGGCTTGAGGTTTCCTGCGTGTCCGCGCTCCCCCGCACCCGGTACACGCCGGTACGGAAAAATTCATCGAGTACATCGTTTTCGTTGGTGGCAACCACTAATTTTTCGATAGGAAGCCCCATCATGCGAGCCACATGGCCGGCGCACACGTTGCCGAAGTTACCACTGGGAACACAAAAAGAAACGCGCTCGGTGCTGCTCGAGGTAGCCTGAAAATAGCCAGCAAAGTAGTACACCACTTGGGCCATCAGGCGCGCCCAGTTGATCGAATTGACGGTACCGATTTTATAGCCTTGTTTAAAGGCCAAGTCGTTCGAGACGGCTTTGACCAAGTC
>CAMCJY010000141.1 GCA_945875225.1 Comamonas sp. lk
AGGGCAGCAGCAGGAACAAAAACACAAAAGCCAGGGCCAGGGTCAGCAGCGCCCAGCGGACCCAGGCGGGCTCCGCACGCGCCGCCCGTCTGGCAGGGTGGCGGGCCTGGCCGCTCACGAAGACGCCCCCATACGCTGGCGCTGCCAGGTTTGCAAGGCGTTGATGACAAACAGCATCGCAAACGAGGCCACCAGCAGGACGGAGGCCACGGCGGTGGCTCCGGCGTAGTCATACTGCTCAAGCTTGCCGATGATGATCAGGGGCGTGATCTCTGACACCATGGGCATATTGCCGGCGATAAATATGACTGAGCCATATTCGCCCACACCGCGTGCAAAGGCCATCGCAAAACCGGTTAAGAGCGCCGGCGCGATGGTTGGGAAAATCACATGCGCAAAACTTTGCCATGGCGTGGCGCCCAGGCACATGGCGGCCTCTTCCAACTCCTGCTCGCAATCTTCCAGCACCGGCTGCACCGTACGCACAACGAAAGGCAGGCCGATAAAAATCAGGGCAATGACCACGCCGTTGGGGTTAAACGCCAGTGAAATCCCATAGGGCTCTAGCAGGCTGCCGACCCAGCCATTACTGGCCAGCAGCGCGGTCAGCGAAATACCGGCAACAGCGGTAGGCAGTGCAAACGGCAGATCCACCAAGGCGTCGATCAGCTTTTTGCCGAAAAACTCATAGCGCACCAGCACCCAGGCAATCACCAAGCCAAATACCGTGTTCACCAGGGCCGCAATCAAGGAAGCGCCAAAGGTTAAACGGTAAGAGGCCAGCACGCGCGGGCTGCTGACTGCGGCGACAAACTGCTGCCAATCCAGCGTCAAGGTTTTGGCGAACAAACCTGACAAAGGAATGAGCACAATAATGCTCAGGTAAAACAGGGTAAAGGCCAGCGTCAGCTTAAAGCCCGGCAACACCCGCAGACTCTTTCCTCGACGCGCGCCTGAGCCCGCCGGCCGCTCAGCCGCTGACGTTTGCATAAGGTATTGGTTTATTTGACGGTGTAAAGCCGGTCAAACTGGCCACCGTCATTGAAGTGCACTTTTTGCGCCTCGGCCGGGCTGCCGAAATAATCCTCTACCGTAAACAGCGCAATAGGCTTGAAGGTCGCGGCGTATTTTTTCAGGATGGCAGGACTGCTGGGCCGAATGGCGTGCTGGGCTGCGATTTCCTGCGCCTCGTCGGAGTACAGGAAATTCAGGTAGGCCTTGGCCGCGTCCTGTGTGCCTTTTTTGGCTACTGTGCGCTCCACCACGGCCACCGGGTTTTCGGCCAGGATGGAGGCGCTGGGGTGTATCGCATCGACCTTGCCCGCGCCAAATTCGCGGTCTATCGATACCACCTCCGATTCAAAAGTTATCAACACGTCGCCCAGATTGCGTTGCAGAAAAATGGTGGTGGCATCGCGCCCGCCTTTGGCAAGCACCGGTACGTTTTTGTAGAGCTTGGCCACAAAGTCGGCTGCCTGGGCGTCGGTGCCGCCGCGTTTGCGTACCTGTCCCCAAGCAGCCAGGTAGGCCATGCGCCCATTGCCACCGGTCTTGGGGTTGACGACTACGACTTGAATACCCGGACGGATCAGATCATCCCAGTCTTTAATGCCTTTGGGATTTTTGTCGCGCACCAAAAACAACATGGTCGAACTGGTGGGCGATGCGTTGTGCGGGAAGCGCTTAGTCCAGTCTTTCGCCACCACGCCATTGGTAGCCAGAAAGTCGATATCGGTGGAAGTATTCATGGTGACCACATCGGCTTCGAGTCCATCGTTCACTGCCCGCGCCTGCGCACTGGAGCCGCCGTGGGCCTGGTCCACGCGCATGTCTTTGCCGGTACTCTTTTTGTATTGGGCTACAAAGGCGGCGTTGATATCTTTATAAAACTCGCGCGACACATCGTAAGACGCGTTCAGCAAAACGGTTTGCGCTGCGGCAGCTTGGCACAGCATGGCAGCAAGGACTAAGGTTAAGAATGCACGGAAGTTGCGAAGCGTCATAGTTTTTCTCGTTAAAGGCCCAGGGCCGTAAAGCCCACGTGTAAATGGAAAATTGATCATTGCACCAGGGCTGCACCGGCGGTTGTGTGGCTGCTCAGGTCCACCAAAATCAAAGCACCTAATGCCCGCGATTGTGCAAAGGGCATGGTCAGCAAGGGCTCTTGCAATTGCAGGCTGATGCTGCCTATTTCATTGACCGCCAGGCTTTCTGCGGGCTCTCGCTCCAGAGTATGGATATTGCGGCGATGCGCGATGCTTGTTACTTTGCCCTTGACCCAGCGGTGACCGTGCAAAACCCAGTAGGCTCTACCGGCCGTCAAGGGCTCCTCGTCCATCCAAGCCACCGTCAGCGTGACTTGGGTCGCGGCGCTGGCGGGAAACGCCTCGGCCAGCAGGCTGTCGCCGCGTGAAAGGTCGACCTCGCGGTCCAAAATAATCCCTGCACTGGAACCCGCAGCGACCGTTGAAGGATTGCGCGCCGGATTCAGCACTGCGCTCACGCGCGCGCGTTGCCCGCTGGGAAATAAGCGTACATGCGCCCCTTGGCCGATCTTCCCGGTGCCCACCCGACCCCAGAATATGCGTCGCCCTTGTTCGGTAATGCCACTGTCGTGCTGCTTTTCTACCCACTGCACCGAAAAGCTGAGTGGCAATTGGGTATCAACAGGGGTGACAGGCAGGCCTTCCAAGAGTTCCAGCAGACCCGGGCCTTGGTAATCCGGCCATAGTGCACCTGCGGGCGCACCCGCCTGCACAATGCCCCAACCCTTGAGTGCCGACACCGGCACCAGGGCCGCAATCGTGATGCCCGCTTGCATCGCAAAACTGCGCAAGGCCTGGCAGATGTTGTCAAAGGCGCGCGCAGGATCGGCCACTGCGTCGAGTTTGTTCACCGCAAACACCATACTTGGCACGCGCAGCAATTGCACCAGCAAGGCGTGACGCCGGGTTTGCGGCAATAAAGTGAGCTGCGGGTTTTCCCAATCGAGCTTGAGCGCATCAACCAAGAGCACCGCTGCATCCGCCGTGGAAGCGGCAGTCACCATGTTGCGGGTGTACTGCTCATGGCCAGGCGTATCGCCGATGATGAATTTGCGCTGCGGGGTCTGAAAGTAACGGTAAGCCACATCTATCGTGATGCCTTGCTCCCGCTCGGCGCTCAAACCGTCGGTGAGCAATGCCAGGTCGGTCTCACCAGCGCGCTGCACCCCGGCCAATTGGTCTTGCAGTACCGCCTTGCTATCCACCAGCAAGCGGCCTATCAAGGTGCTCTTGCCATCATCGACCGAGCCGCAGGTAATAAAGCGCAAGGGTGCCAGGCTCTGGCTGGTGTGCTTAGCTAATTGCATTAGAAGTACCCTTCTTTCTTGCGCCGCTCCATGGAGGCATCCGAGGTTTTGTCGTCCATGCGCGTTGCGCCGCGCTCGCTGATATCGCTGGCGATGGTCTCTTCAATCACCTGCTCTGCATTAGCCGCTGTGCTGGCGACAGGGCAGGTGCAGGTGATGTCGCCTACGGTACGAAAGCGCACTGTGCGGGTTTGTACGGTCTCATTTGCAGTGGGCGGTGTTAACTCCGTCACCGGCACCAGCAAACCCCGCCGCTCTACCACCTGTCGATCGTGGGCGTAATAAATCGATGGCAGCGCAATCTGTTCACGGCTGATGTACTGCCACACGTCCAGTTCGGTCCAGTTAGAGATGGGGAACACACGGAAGTGCTCGCCCTTGCGTAAGCGGGTATTGAATAAATTCCACAACTCGGGCCGCTGCGATTTGGGTTGCCATTGGCCAAATGCGTCGCGGTGGCTAAAGATACGTTCTTTGGCGCGGGCCTTTTCCTCGTCGCGCCGAGCACCGCCGATCAGCGCGTCAAAGCCAAATTCATCGATCGCTTCGAGCAAAGTCACCGACTGGTGCACATTGCGGCTTTCGCCCGCATGGGCCAGGCGCACGGTACCGCGCCGCATCGAGTCCTCTACCGAGCGCACGATAAGCTGCGCACCCAGTTCCTGCGCGCGCTCATCACGGAACTGCGTGACTTCGGAAAAATTGTGACCGGTGTCAATCATCAGCAAGGGATAGGGCAGCCGCCCTTTGCCGCTGCCAGCGTCCTTGCCACCAAAGGCTTTTTCTGCGCACTTAAGTAACACCAGAGAATCTTTGCCCCCAGAAAACAAAAGCGCGGGGCGCTCGAACACAGCGGCCACTTCACGCAAGATGAAAATGGTTTCCTCTTCCAGCGCATCGAGCTGCGCGTTGCTGAGTGATTGCATTTCCTGTTGGTTAATCGCATTCATTGGCTGGACTCCTTCACGTGCAAACCACACTCTTTGGCGTTTTCCGATTCCCACCACCAGCGCCCGGCACGAAAGTCTTCGCCGTCGCTGATAGCGCGCGTACAGGGTGCGCAGCCGATGCTGGGCATAAAGTCGTCATGCAAAGGGTTGTAGTCCAGACCGTGCAATTGGATGTAGTGCCACACATCGCCCCAAGTCCAATTAGCCAAGGGATTGCACTTGACCAAGCCGCCTTGCGCCTCTTCGCTGGTATCGAGTGGCAGTACTTCAGCACGCGCTTCGGACTGCTCTTGGCGCAGACCGGTCACCCAGGCTTTTTGTCCTTGCAAGGCGCGGCGCAGTGGCTCCATCTTGCGAATCCGACAGCAGGTTTTGCGCAGCGACAGGCTGCGGTACATCGCATCCTCGCCATTGGCGCGGACAAAGCCCAGGACGGCATCGGTGTCTGGCCGAAGCACCTGAATGGGCACCACTGCCTTAGCCTGCATGCGTTCCAAGAGCTGAAGCGTTTCCTGGTGCAATGCGCCGGTTTCCAATACAAAGGCCGGGATGTCCAGGCCCAGGCTTTGAATCAAGTGGCTGATCACGACATCCTCTGCGCCCAGGCTAGAGGCTTGGATGAGGGGCTGGTAGCGGGCCGCGGCGTCACGCAAGGTCTGCTCTGTCGCCACCAATACTTCGGCAAAAACAGCGCTAGGCTGGGCGTAACGGGCCAAGGCCGTAGTCTGCTCACGTATAGAAATTCCGCTGGGCATGGTGGGCAATCGAAATGCATGTGGTGTTAGTGCGAGCACGGATTTTGTGCGCTGTGCCTTCGATTGCAAACGATTGAATTCTTATTTTGATATGCGGCATAAGCTTGGACGCATTGCGGCATATAGCTCTGTGATGGTGTGGCGCACCATGCCCAAACAATCTCGTGCTTAGACCGTGTTGGACTTTGCAAGCGCTAATGTGCGCTTACGCGCAAGCCTAGGCGCCAGGAATTTATTGGGTATCGGTATCGGTATCGGTATCGGCCTCGCTAAGCGCCCGCGAACGGCCTAACACTTGGGTTTGGATAGGCGACGCTTGCGCGCTTTTTTTGGTCCGGGTAGAGGCAGTGCCGCTTCGGTGGCGCGCACCAGGGCGCAAAGCCAATGGTGGTCGTCCACCCGCTCTTGCACAGCGTACCAAGCTTTGGCACCCGCAAAGGGCACGCCGCGCGGGCCGTCACCGTACAGGGCCTCGGTGGCTTCGGTAGCTTTGACAAACAAGCTGTTGCCCACCACCAGACCCACCACCTTGCCTTCGCAATACAGGGCGTATTCGCCGAACATTTTGCGGTGGGTGATAGTGCCTGCGTCCTGCAACTGGTCGCACAGGTATTCGATATAGCCAAAGTCAGAAGCCATGGCAAACAGTGCTTAGGCGCTAAGGACCATCAGGCCTTTAGGCCACGCCGTAGCGTGCCCGGTAGGCCTGCACCCGCTGGCGGTGTTCGCCCATCGCATCGCCGCTTTGGGTTTGCAGGTAGGCCAGCAAATCATCCAAATTGGCAATCGCGCACACTTGCAAGCCCAAGTTTTGGCGCACATATTGGACGGCGCTGTAGGGCACGTCGCGGGTACTGCCGTCGGCCTGTTTTTCGGT
>CAMCJY010000142.1 GCA_945875225.1 Comamonas sp. lk
GGCCGGTTTCCGCCTGGCCTTGGTGGCACGCCGCAGCGAAGCCATAGAGGCCTGGGCAGTGGCGCTTGGTTTGGCGCCGGATAGTTACGCCGTTTATGGAGCGGACGTAGCAGATACCGACAGCATCGTGGCTGCCGCGCAGGCCTGCATCGCCCGCCAAGGGCTGCCCGACGTAGTCATCGCCAATGCGGGTATCAGCATCGGTATCGATAGCGCGCAGCGCGAAGACATTGATGCGATGGCCCAAGTTTTTGCCACCAATAACATCGGCCTGGCGGCCAGTTTTCAGCCCTTTATGCAGGCCATGCGTGCGCGTGGTAGCGGGCGTTTGGTGGGGATTGCCAGCGTAGCGGGCATTCGCGGCCTGCCCGGGCATGCGGCCTATTGCGCCAGCAAAGCCGCCGTTATCAGCTACTGCGAAGCGCTGCGTGGCGAATTGCGCGGCACGGGTGTGCAAGTGATAACCATCTCGCCTGGGTATGTAGACACGCCGCTAACGCGCAAAAACCGCTACCCGATGCCGTTTTTAATGCAAGCTTCTACGTTTGCCGAACAGGCGTACCAAGCCATAACAGCAGGCGACAGTTACCGGGTGATTCCCTGGCAAATGGACGTCGTATCTAAGCTGATGCGGCTCATTCCCAACGTCCTGTGGGACCGCATCCTGGCACGGCAACCGCGTAAACATCGCGGTGTTTGAATACCAAGTCACATATCCGCCTTTGCTTCAAACTGTTGCGCAATTGCAAGCGCTCAGCTAATCAGCAGACATGAAAAAGGGCCCCTTGGGGCCCTGATTGCTTGTGGCTTGAAGCCACAAAACGGATGCGATTAGTAACCGCCGCCGCCGCTACGGCCACCGCCGTAACCGCCGCCGCCACCACCACCGCTGCGTCCGGCGCCACCGCCGTAACCACCACCGCCGCCGCCACCGCCGCTACGACCGGCACCGCCGCCGTAACCGCCGCCGCCACCTGCACCGCCACCAAAACCGCCGCCACCTGTGCGGGGGGGGCGCGGCTCCATGGGACGCGCTTCGTTGACCACCAGACCACGGCCACCAAATTGTTGGCCGTTCATTCCGCTGATCGCTGCTTGTGCTTCGGCATCGCTGCCCATTTCCACAAAGCCGAATCCTTTAGAACGACCGGTGTCACGCTCCATCATGACCTTGGCGCTGGTGACAGAACCGTGTGCGGAAAATGCCTGTTGCAGGTCTTCGTCACGGAAAGAATATGGCAGATTGCCGACGTAAAGTTTGTTGCCCATGCTGGGACTCCTCAAAATGACTCAAAACGCGATGGAGTCCAAAACCGCAATCAACAAACCATTAAAGACTTAGAGCAGACGCGAAACTGACCAAACACCGCAAACCTGCCTTGCCAATTTATGGCAAAGCGATTTCATTATGCGCTATTTGTACAGTTTACAAGCGATTTTTTTGATAATGCACTGGAAAAATATACCAATATTTAATATTTGAGCCCAATTAACTGCAATATTTAGGGAAAACCCTGCGACTTACCAATTAGCTTCACGCTCCGGGCTAGCACTGATTTTGTGGATAGAGAGGTCGGCGCCATCAAATTCTTCCTCCTGACTCATACGCAAACCGAGGGTTATTTTCAGCACGCCATAAACAAGGAAGCCGCTCAAAAGCGCCCACACCACGCCGATCAACGTACCGGCACACTGCGCGCCAAAACTAACGCCACCCAAGCCACCCAGAGCGGGCAAGCCGAAAATGCCAGCGGCCAAACCGCCCCAGGTGCCACATAAACCGTGCAAAGGCCAAACGCCCAGCACGTCATCAATCTTCCATTTGTTTTGCGTTAGGGTGAAGGTCACCACGAAAATCGCGCCCGCCACACCGCCCACGACCAGCGCGCCCAGCGGGTGCATCAAATCCGAGCCGGCACACACCGCCACCAAGCCGGCCAGAGGCCCATTGTGGACAAAGCCCGGATCGTTCTTGCCCAGAAACAAGGCCACCAAAGTACCGCCCACCATGGCCATCAAAGAATTCACCGCCACCAGGCCGGACACTTTGTCCAGGGTTTGGGCGCTCATCACATTAAAACCAAACCAGCCCACCGTCAGCACCCAGGCGCCCAGTGCCAGAAAGGGAATGCTAGAGGGCGGATGGGCCGAAATCGCACCGTCTTTGCGGTAGCGGTTGCTGCGCGCACCCAGCAAAAGCACGGCGCCCAGGGCGACCCAGCCACCTACGGCATGCACCACCACGCTACCGGCAAAGTCATGAAACTCCGCGCCGGTATGCGCCAGTAGCCAGGCCTGAACGCCAAACTTCTGGTTCCATGCCAGGCCTTCAAACAAGGGATACACCAGGCCCACCAGCACCGCCGTGCCAATGAGTTGCGGCCAGAATTTGGCGCGCTCGGCAATACCGCCCGAAATAATCGCCGGAATGGCTGCGGCAAAAGTCAAGAGGAAAAAGAATTTAACCAAGCCATACCCATTATTGGCGGCCAGCTGTTCCGCACCCACAAAAAAATGGGTGCCATAGGCCACGCTGTAGCCGACGGTGAAATACACAACGGTAGAGACCGAAAAATCAGCCAAGATTTTTACCAGTGCGTTGACCTGGTTTTTGCGCCGCACCGTACCCAATTCCAGAAAGGCGAATCCGGCGTGCATGGCGAGCACCATGACGGCGCCTAACAAAATAAATAAGGTGTTTGCGCCCTGTTGCAGTGCATCCATGGGTGGTTCCTAGTGGCGGTGTGCTTTGTTTTGGTGCAAATTGAATACTTGCACCGTATGCGCACTAAAAGTAAGCAAAATTTGCGCCAAATTTGCCGGGCTTTGCACCAATCCGGTTCCGGGTGAGCTAGCTTGTAGCCTGCGATGGCTGCTACGAGGGACAATCGCCCCATGCCCCGATTTCAAGCCAAGCGCCATCGGGCCTCATAAAGTACGACGCAATGGAAGCATTCCTGGTCTCCACCGGCGTCGTTGCCCTTGCCGAAATGGGCGACAAAACGCAATTGCTGGCACTGATTTTGGCTGTGCGTTTTCGCAAGCCCGTTCCTATTGTGTTGGGCATCTTTGTGGCCACTATCGTCAACCACGGCTTAGCCGGTGCGCTAGGGGCCTGGTTGACACAGGTAATCGGGCCAGACATCTTGCGCTGGGTGCTGGGTGCATCGTTTATCGCCATGGCAGTGTGGATGCTCATACCGGACAACATCGATGACGAAGAGCAAGGGCAGGAGCCACGCTGGGGCGTGTTCGGTACGACGGTGGTCGCGTTTTTTCTGGCCGAAATGGGCGACAAAACCCAAATCGCCACTGTGATGCTGGCAGCGCGCTTTGATGCCTATTACTGGGTCGTCGCAGGCACTACGTTGGGCATGATGCTGGCCAATGTGCCCGTGGTTTATTTGGGCGAGCGCATGACCCGGCTGGTGCCTATGCGCGTGGTACATATCGTATCGGCCCTAGTGTTTGCGGTGCTGGGCGTGCTGGTGCTGCTGCCAATCTAAACCGGAACGCACAAACGGGCGTTGCTATACTTTGGCTACAGCGCCAATTTGCTCCAGCTTGCGGGCGCTTAATAAATTCAGCTAAACACGGACCCCCGCGATCTTTGCTTGACCCGGCCCCGCGCTTAGCGTTGCCGGGTTTAGTTTTTTTATGTTGATTGCC
This sequence comes from Comamonas sp. lk, assembly GCA_945875225.1. Classification (GTDB taxonomy): domain Bacteria; phylum Pseudomonadota; class Gammaproteobacteria; order Burkholderiales; family Burkholderiaceae_C; genus Allorhodoferax. The sequence continues at coordinate 3,670 of CAMCJY010000142.1, forward strand.
ACACCCCAGTCCCTGCATTTTGAGGCGCCACTACCATTACGAAGCGGCGCGTCCATCCGCGCCTATGACTTGGCTTTTGAAACCTACGGCACGCTCAACGCAGACAAATCCAACGCGGTGCTGATTTGCCATGCACTCAATGCCTCGCACCATGTGGCCGGCATCTATGCAGACCAGCCCAAATCCGAAGGATGGTGGGACAGCATGATCGGGCCGGGCAAGCCATTGGACACAAATCGCTTTTTTGTGATCGGCGTGAACAACCTGGGCTCGTGCTTTGGCTCCACCGGCCCGATGCACATTAATCCGGATAGCGCCCAGGGCCAGGTTTATGGCGCTGACTTTCCGGTGGTCACCGTGGAGGACTGGGTGGACGCGCAGGCACGTTTGCTCGACCGGCTGGGCATTGAAACCTTGGCCGCCGTGATGGGCGGCAGCCTGGGCGGCATGCAAGCGCTGGCCTGGACGCTGCAATACCCCCAGCGTGTGCGCAGAGCAGTCGTCGTGGCCAGTGCCCCGAACTTGACGGCAGAGAACATCGCATTCAACGAAGTGGCGCGCCGCGCCATCACCACCGACCCAGATTTTCATGGCGGCCATTTTTACCGCCACGGCGTGGTGCCCAAGCGCGGCCTGCGCATCGCACGCATGATCGGGCACATTACTTACCTGAGCGATGATGTGATGAACGCCAAGTTCGGCCGCCAATTGCGCCATGCGGTGCAAGATGCGGTGGCCAACACCGACTACCGTTACAGCACCCAAGAGGTGGAGTTCCAAATAGAAAGCTACTTGCGCTACCAGGGCGACAAGTTTGCCGATTACTTTGACGCCAATACCTATTTGCTGATCACCCGTGCACTGGATTACTTTGACCCAGCCCGCGCATTCGGCGGTAGTTTGACCCAAGCACTGGCCGCAGCGCGCAGCAAGTTTTTGCTGGTGAGCTTTGTCACCGATTGGCGCTTTGCACCGTCACGCAGCCGTGAGATCGTCAAAGCCCTGTTGGACAACCAACGCGATGTCAGCTATGCCGAAATCGATGCGCCTCACGGGCACGATGCCTTTTTGCTTGACGATTTGCGTTACCACAGCGTGGTGCGTTCCTACCTCGACTCCCTGGCCCAAGAGGTAGGCGTATGAGCGACCTCTCTATCCAAAACGCGCTGGCGCAGCTGGTGCCCGTTGGCGCACGCGTACTCGACCTGGGCTGCGGAGACGGTGCCATGCTGGCTCATTTGCAAACCACGCGCGGCTGCAGCGGCTATGGCATTGAAATCGATGACGCCAATGTGCTGGCCTGCGTCCGGCGCGGCGTCAACGTCATCCAGCTCAACCTGGACGAAGGCCTGGCCATGTTTGATGACGCCTCGTTTGACGTGGTGCTACAAATCGACACCTTGCAGCACTTGCGCAATGCCGAGGTCATGTTGCGCGAAACCGCGCGCGTAGGGCGCTTGGGTATCGTGGCCTTCCCCAATTTTGCGCATTGGCCCAACCGTTTTAGCGTGCTGCAAGGCCGCATGCCGGTGACCAAGCGCCTGCCCTACCAGTGGTACGACACGCCCAATATCCGCGTCGGCACGCACGCCGACCTGGGCGCGCTGGCCCGCAAGAACGGCCTGCGCGTGATCGATAGTTTTGGCCTGCAAGATGGCGCAGTCGTTCGCTGGCTGCCCAACTGGCGCGCCGGCACATCGGTGTACAAACTGGCGCGTTAACAGCCTAGCTGATCTGCCAGATCCAGCAGATCACGCGCATGCAAATGGTTGGCAAGGTGCGGGCTCACATCTTTGGGATTGCGCGCACCCAACTCCAGGGGCCGCTCGATATAGGCAGTTTGCAGGCCGCAAGCGCGGGCCCCCTCCAAATCGTTGTGATGGGCGGCCACCAGCATCACCTGTTCAGGCAGCACGTCAAAGGTCTGCGCCACGCCGCCATAGGTGCGCGGATCGGGCTTGTAGGCGCGGAACACTTCAGCGCTCAAAATGCAATCCCAAGGCAAACCTGCGCGCTTGGACAAGCGGGTGAGCAAATTGAGGTTGCCGTTGGAGAGGGTGCAAAGGATAAAGCGCGTTTTTAAACGCTCCAGACCGTCCACAACATCAGGCCAAGGATCCAGTCGATGCCAAGCACGGTTGAGGTCGGCACGCGCAGATTCGCCCAGGTGTGCCAGGCCAAACTGCTCTAACACGTCATCT
>CAMCJY010000143.1 GCA_945875225.1 Comamonas sp. lk
TTTTTTATGGCCTTGCTCCAAATTTCCGAACCGGGCCAATCGCCCAATCCGCACGAACGGCGCATTGCCGTCGGCATCGACCTGGGGACCACGCATTCGCTGGTGGCTGCGGTGCGCAATGGTGTGGCCGAATGCTTGCCCGATGCCTCTGGCGCGGTGTTACTGCCCAGTGTGGTGCGCTATCTGGACGCGCAGCGCCGTCAGATCGGACACGAGGCTTTGCAGCAGCAAAGCGCAGACCCTGGCAACACGATTGCATCGGTCAAGCGCTTGATGGGGCGGGGCTTGGCGGACATCGTAGATGCCGCCCGCCTGCCTTATGCCTTGGTCGATGCGCCGGGCATGGTGAAGGTGCGCACGATTGCCGGGGAGAAAAGCCCGGTGGAAGTGAGCGCGGAGATTTTGGCGACCCTGCGTTTCCGCGCTGAAGACAGTTTTAATGAAGATATTTTTGGCGCCGTAATTACCGTGCCGGCGTATTTTGACGACGCGCAGCGCCAAGCCACCAAAGACGCGGCGCAACTGGCTGGCCTCAATGTTTTGCGGTTGATCAATGAACCCACCGCTGCCGCTATCGCCTATGGTTTGGACAACGCCAGCGAAGGCGTTTACGCGGTCTATGACCTGGGCGGTGGCACCTTTGATATTTCTATTTTGCGTTTGTCCGCTGGGGTGTTTGAGGTGCTGGCTACCGGTGGTGACTCGGCGCTGGGCGGTGATGACTATGACCGCGTCTTGGCCGATGCGATATTGCTCCAGTCCGGCGTGTCATTGCAGGACTTGGAGGATCAGGCTTTGTTACTGCTGGCCGCCCGCGCCTGCAAAGAGGCTTTGTCCGATGAAGACATTGCGCCGGTTGAAATCAGCCTGGGTGCTTCGCGTATCGATTTGTCCATCAACCGTAGCGAGTTTGACGCGGCTACCCAGCACCTGACCGCGCGCACCTTGCAGGCGGTGCGCAAAGCCTTGCGCGATGCGCGCTTGCAGACTGCGGATATCCAGGGCGTGGTGTTGGTGGGCGGCTCCACGCGAATGCCCCAGGTGCGTGCAGCGGTGGCGGATTTTTTCGGCCAAGCGCCGCTGACGAATCTCAACCCCGACGAAGTTGTGGCCCTGGGCGCAGCCATCCAAGCCAATCAATTGGCGGGTAACAACTCTGCAGGCAATTTGTTACTGCTCGATGTGATTCCCTTGTCCCTGGGTATCGAGACCATGGGCGGTTTGGTCGAGCGCATCGTGCCGCGCAACCAGACGATTCCAACGGCCATGGCGCAAGACTTCACCACCTACCAAGACGGGCAGACCGCGCTGGCGCTGCATGTGGTGCAGGGCGAGCGTGATTTGGTGGCCGACTGCCGCAGCCTGGCCCGCTTTGAACTGCGCGGCATCCCGCCCATGGTGGCTGGCGCGGCGCGCATCCGCGTCACCTTCACCGTCGATGCCGACGGCCTGCTGCAGGTGGCCGCGCTCGAACAAGTCAGCGGTGTGGAGGCGCAGATTGATGTCAAACCTTCGTACGGTTTGAGCGATGATCAAATCGCCCGCATGCTGCAAGAAAGTTTTAGCACCGCGCAAGTAGATATGCGGGCCCGGGCGCTGGTCGAAGCGCGTGTGGATGCGCAGCGCCTGGTGCTGGCCACACAAAGTGCTCTGCAGGCCGATGGTGATTTGCTCAGCGCCAAGGAGCGCGCTGCCGTAGATACAGCCATCGCGGCCTTACAGACCTCTGCGCAGGTTGACGACGCGGCCAAAATAGAAGCGACTAGCAAGCTGCTAGCGCAAGTGACCGAAGCCTTTGCTGCCCAGCGCATGAACCGGGGTATTGCCAAGGCTTTATCCGGCCACACCTTGGACTCGCTGCAAGACAGCTTTAAAACCTAACTCCCTAAGGCCATGCCCATCATCCACATACTGCCCCACGCTGAATATTGCCCCGCAGGAGCGCAGTTGCGTGCTGCCTCGGGCACCACGATTTGCGAGGCTTTGCTCGAAAACGGCATTGCCATTGAGCATGCCTGTGACATGAGTTGCGCTTGCACCACCTGCCACGTGATCGTGCGCGAAGGCCTGGCCTCGCTCAACGAGGCTGAAGAAACCGAAGAAGACTTGCTAGACCGCGCCTGGGGCCTGGAGCCTAATTCCCGCCTGTCCTGCCAAGCCATCGTTAGCAATAAAGATCTGGTGGTGGAAATTCCTAAGTACTCCATCAACCACGCCAAAGAAAACCACTAAGCCATGCGCCAGGTATTTTTAGACACCGAAACCACCGGCCTATTTGCCGAGCAGGGCGACCGCGTCATTGAAATCGGCTGCGTCGAATTGGTCAACCGCAAGCTCACCGGCAACAAGCTGCACATCTACGTCAACCCCGAGCGCGACAGCCATGAAGAGGCCATGAAAGTACATGGCATCAGTAACGAGTTTTTGCGCGACAAACCCAAGTTTGCGCAAGTGGCCGACGAGTTGTTGGCCTTTATCCAGGACGCCGAGCTCATCATCCACAACGCGCCTTTTGACATCGGTTTTTTAAACCGCGAATTGTCTTTGCTGGCTAAACCACCGCTGCATGCCTGCGTTAGCGGAGTGATAGATACCTTGCTCATGGCTAAGGAAATGTTTCCCGGCAAACGCAACAGTCTTGACGCTTTGTGTACTCGACTGGAAGTGGACAACAGCGGTCGCCAGTTGCACGGGGCTTTGCTCGACGCTGAGTTGCTGGCCGAGGTGTATATCAACATGACGCGCGGACAGGACGCTTTGCTGATCGACAGCGGCAGCGATACCCGTGCGCAGGCAGCAGGCAGCAGGGTAGATTTCTCTACCCTGGTCTTGTCGGTTCTGGCAGCGAACGAGCAGGAATTGCAAGCCCATGCCAAGGTCTTGGTCGAAATCGACAAGGCCAGCGCGGGAAAGACGGTCTGGCCTCGCGCCGAATCAACCGTATAATCTCTACTCTTCCTGAACATTTTTCAGGGCGATTAGCTCAGGGGTAGAGCACTGCATTCACACTGCAGGGGTCGCAAGTTCGAAACTTGCATCGCCCACCAAATTTTTGGTTACAAATAATGCACCTAGAGGCGATTCTAGGTGCTGTTTTTTGGCCCAAAAAGTAGTGATGCATCGGTACTGAATTCGCCAGTTTGGGCCGAGGTTCCCGCTGTCTGCCTACTCAATAGTTATGTATTCAGGCCAATAACCCTTGATCATCTGAAATTCACAAAAAAAGTGCATAGTCTGCTCGCACCACATCTTTGGTGTTCTATTTTTTTGGAATTAATTATGAAGAAGATTTTGATTGCAGGTGTTGTGGCTCTTGGCATCACGATTTCTGCCCAAGCAAAAGACATTGTTGAGACGGCTGTAGCTGCTGGTTCATTTAAAACTTTGGCTACAGCGCTAGGCGCCGCAGGTTTGGTTGATACGCTCAAAGGGAAAGGACCTTTTACTGTTTTTGCACCAACCGATGAGGCTTTTGCGAAAATACCAAAGGCCGATTTAGACGCACTACTGAAAGACAAAGCCAAGTTGACTGCCGTTTTGACCTATCACGTCGTAGCTGGCAAAGTTATGGCGGCAGACGTAAAAGCGGGTAAGGTTAAAACTGTGCAAGGTTCAGAACTAACCGTTTCAACATCAATGGGCGTATCGGTTGACAACGCCAAGGTTATCAAGACAGATATCGTTGCTGACAACGGCGTGATACATGTTATTGACACTGTAGTAATGCCTAAATAATTTAATCAATTTCGAAAAATTGTTGGCGCATTGACCAAAGGTGGAGAAATAATTTCTCCACCTCCGCAGGTCATTGCAATTGTCACAGGATGTACTTGTCCTATGGCTAGCATCTCAGAAGTGACGTATGCATTTTCATGCGTCCGAACAGATCTATTTTGATCAAATTTTCGAGGAATTTCTTTATGCATGACATTATCGACACCGCCGTTGCTGCCGGATCGTTCCACACGCTTGCTGCAGCAGTGACTGCGGCTGGCTTGGTCCCTACGCTTAAAGGTACTGGCCCTTTCACGGTTTTCGCGCCTACAGACGAGGCGTTTGCTAAGCTGCCTGCTGGCACTGTTGAGGCACTCTTAGCTGATCTGCCGAAATTGACTGCCATTCTTACCTACCATGTGGTGGCAGGTAAAGTGATGGCCGCTGACGTCATGACCATGGATGGCCAGTCAGCCGCCACAGTCAATGGCGCGATGGTAAGCATCAGCACTGATGATGGCGTTCATTTGAACGGCTTGTCCAAAGTTGTTACTACCGATATTGAATGCACCAACGGTGTTATCCACGTTATTGATTCCGTGCTGCTGCCGCCTACAGCCTGATCATTGAATGGGGTCGGTTGTACAACCGACAACTATCAAAACGGAAGCCTGGTGGCGCTACTGCCAGGCTTTTTTTGTGAATCTGTGGGCTGCCTGCAAAGATCAGGCGCTTGGTACCGCTGTCACCTCAGCGCACTGAGAAGCCTTTATTTAAAACCCACCCGGTCCAACATTTGTTGTACCTTGATTTGGTTCATGCCTACGGCGCTGATGGGAACCAACTCGCTTTTGAACGAGCCGCCGGTCATGGCTAAAAGGGCGGGGTTGTCCAGCTTCAAGCCCTTGACCACAGGCCACTCGTTGTTGCCGTTGGCAAAGTGGTTTTGTGCATCGGGGCTGACCAGGTATTCCAAAAACTTCAGGGCGTTGGCCTGATTTTTGGCGTAACGCGCGACTGCGCCACCGGCCACATTCACATGCGTGCCCCAGCTTTGCTGGTTGGGAAACACCACACCCACGCGCTCGGCCACGGCTTTGTCGGCCGGGTTGGTGGAGCGCATCAAACGCGCTAAGTAATAGGTGTTGGTCACGGCTATGCCGCATTCGCCACTGGCCACTGCTTTGATTTGGTCGGTGTCGCCGCCTTTGGGGGAGCGGACCATGTTCTCGACCATGCCTTTAAGCCAGCTTTCCGTCTTTTCAGCGCCGAGGTGTTCGACCATCGCACCAAACAAGCTCAGGTTGTAGGGGTGCGAGCCAGAGCGTAGGCACAACTGGCCTTTGTTTTTGGGGTCGCCTAATTTTTCGTAGGTGTCCACGTCCTCACGTTTGATTTTGAGCTTGTCGTACACGACCACGCGGGCGCGGGTGGACAGGCCAAACCAAGCGCTTCCCTCGTCAGTGGGCTTGGCGCGCAGCTGGGCGGGAATGGCGCCCTCCAATGTTTTTGATTTCACGGGTAAGAACATGCCGTTTACCTCGCCGCGCCACAAGCGGGCCGCGTCCACTAACAAAATGACGTCGGCCGGTGAGGCAGTGCCCTCGGCCTTGAGGCGGGCAATGATGCCGGCGTCGTCCGAATCGACGCGGTTGATCTTGATGCCCGTGACTTTGGTGAAGTCGCTATACAGCGCTTCATCGGTGGGGTAGTGGCGGGCGGAGTACAGGTTGATGACTTGCGTATCCGCCCAGGCCGGTAGGCTGAAAAATCCCGCGCTGACAATACATAGGGCAAAAGACAAAACAGAAAGTGTGCGAGGCATAGCCCGATTCCAAGTTGATAAGCTTGGAATCAGTATAACTCAAATGCGAATAATTCTCATTAGGAAAAAATGCAATACGCCTGTCGCCTCTACTGCTTTTCTCGTGAAGTCTCAGCAGAGGCGCAGTAAAGGCTCAATGGCGGCGCAGGGTGCGGCTGAGCAAGATCACTGGTAGCAAGCCCACCAACACCAAGGC
>CAMCJY010000144.1 GCA_945875225.1 Comamonas sp. lk
TAGGCAATGACTTTTTTGCCGCGCTTGGCGTTATAGGGTTTGCCGCTTGCACTGACTTTAGTGGCGCCACCGTCTTCGGAGATCACGTCAGTGCCATACAGTGCGTCATACAAGCTGCCCCAGCGCGCATTGGCGGCGTTGAGGGCGTAGCGTGCGTTGAGCACCGGCACCACCAACTGCGGGCCTGCTTGAATGGCCAGTTCGGCGTCCACGTTTTTCGTGATGATGCGTGACTTGGCTGGCAGCGGTGCCAGATAGCCAATATCTTTTAAAAACGTTTGGTAGGCTTTCATGTCGGCAATCGGGCCGGGATGGGCTTGGTGCCAGGTGTCGATTTCGCTTTGCAAACGGCCGCGCTCGGCCAGCAGGGCGGCGTTTTTAGGGGCCAGGTCGGCCACGATGGCGTTAAAGCCTTTCCAGAATTTGGCCGGCTTCACGCCAGTACCAGGCAGCACTTCGGTATCTATAAAAGTTTGTAAAACGGTGGCGACATGCAGTCGGCCGATAGTGGTGCGGGCGGTGGCCATAGGGGCTCCTTGAAAACAGACAGGTAATAGCGCGTAATAAATTACACGATACCCCACTCTATTCGATACTTTGGCGCATACTATGGTGCTAAAAAGCAATCCATTCGTGACAAAAATGAATACATCCAAGCCTCTGCCACTGTCTGGCATCCGCGTTGTCGAGTTCACCCACATGGTCATGGGGCCCACTTGCGGCATGGTGCTGGGTGATATGGGGGCCGATGTCGTGAAGGTCGAGCCGCTGGCGGGCGACAGCACGCGCAAGCTGCTGGGCGTAGGCGCTGGTTTTTACCCGCTGTTCAACCGCAATAAGAAAAGTATTGCCCTGGACCTGGAAAGCGCTACGGGCCGCGAAGTGGTAGCGCGCCTGGTGGCCCGGGCGGACATCGTCAGCGAAAACTTCAAGCCCGCCACCATGGAAAAGTTGGGGCTGGACTACGCTACTTTGTCGGCGCGCCATCCGCAACTTATTTACGTGAGCCACAAGGGCTTTTTGCCCGGCCCCTACGAACACCGTACTGCCTTGGACGAAGTGGTGCAGATGATGGGTGGCCTGGCTTATATGACGGGCCGCTCTGGCGACCCGCTGCGCGCGGGCTCTAGCGTCAATGACATCATGGGCGGCGTGTTCGGTGCCATGGGCGCTATGGCCGCGCTGATGCAGCGCCAGAAAACCGGCCAGGGCCAGCAGGTGCAGGCCGCGCTGTTTGAGAACAATGTGTTTTTGGTGGCCCAGCACATGCTGCAATTTGCGGTGACCGGCCAGCCCGCCGCGCCCATGCCCGAGCGCATTTCGCCTTGGGGTATTTACGATGTGTTTAGCGTGCAGGGCGGCGCCCAGATATTTTTGGCGGTGGTGGGCGATACGCAGTGGCGGGTGTTTTGCGAGGCCTTTGGCTTTGCGGACTTGTCTGCCGATACGCGCATTGCCACGAATAACGATCGGGTGCGCGCCCGCGCCTGGCTCATGCCTTTGCTGCGCGAACGCCTGGCCCGCCACACCCCCGAGGAATTGTCAGCCGTGTTCGAGCGCGAAGGCCTGCCCTTTGCCTTGATCACCGACCCGCAGCATTTGTTTGCCGATCCGCATTTGCTGCAAACCGGCGGCTTAGCCCCGATGACGCTGCCCGACGGGCGGGAGACTTCAGTGCCCTTGCTGCCCCTGATGCTGGACGGTGAACGCCTGGGCCTGCGCCTAGACCCGCCGCGTCTGGGCCAGCATGCGCGGGAGGTCTTGCAGGATGTGGGCTACAGCGATAACGAGATAAACGCCATGGTGCAAGCCGGCACCCTGGCCTTACCGCAGGAGTAAGCCCGTGGACAAGCTCAAACAAATGGAGTCCTTTGTGGCGGTGGCGCTGCGCGGTAGCTTGACGGGTGCGGCCAGGGCCGAGGGCGTGGCGCCAGCTATTGTGGGACGCCGGCTCGATGCATTGGAGCAGCGTTTGGGCGTCAAGCTCATGGTGCGCACCACACGGCGCATGACGCTGACGCAAGAGGGAACGGCCTTTTTGGAAGACTGCCAGCGCCTGCTCAGCGACTTGGGCAATGCCGAGGCCAGCGTGAGTGCCGGTGGCATCCAGGCCAGCGGCCATTTGCGCCTGACGGCGCCAGCCGGTTTTGGCCGCCGTCATGTGGCGCCGCTGGTGCCTTTGTTCAGGGAACTGCACCCTGAAGTGACAGTGTCGCTCAACTTGAGCGACCGGGTGATTAACCTGGCCGGCGAGGGCTTTGATTGCGCGGTGCGGGTGGGCGATTTGCCCGATTCGTCCCTGGTCAGCGTGCGCCTGGCCGACAACCGGCGCATGTGTGTGGCCACACCCGATTACCTTGCGCGCCATGGACGGCCGCAGCAGCCTGCGGATTTGCAGCGTTTTGACTGCCTAACGCTTTCCAGCGACGCTTCGCAAACCCGGGGCTGGGCTTTCACCCTAGCCAAGGCAGAGGGCAATGAGGTAATTCACCTCAAGCCCAGCGGCCCGCTCGATTGCTCGGACGGCCAGGTCTTGCACGACTGGTGTCTGGGCGGCTGGGGCATTGCGTGGCGCAGCACCTGGGAGGTGGAGGCCGAGATGGCCGCCGGCCTATTGGTACCCGTGCTGGAAGAATTTGCCGCGCCGCCCAACGGCATTTACGCGGTTTTCCCCGAGCGCAAACACATGGCATTGCGCCTGCGTTTGTGGATCGATTTTTTGAAACTGCATTACAGCCGCGAAGGCTTTTGGACGGCGGCGCGCCATTGAGCGCCGCTTGGGGCGTTGAGTACCCGCTGTTAAATTACGGTTTTTGTATATATCTTCATCAAACAGTCGCGACTTTTTGATGGTCAGCCCCCAAATTCGTCGCCCAATTCTTTGGCGCGTTGTTGCGCGGCGCGCATGGCGGCGATAAAGGAAGTCCTCACGCCGTCAGCCTCCATGGACGTCAGCGCCGCAAATGTGGTGCCGCCTTTGGACGTAACGCGCTGGCGCAGCGTTTCGGGTCCATCAATAGAGGCAGCGGCCAATGCGGTGGCACCGCTAAACGTGGCCAGTGCTAACTGGTAGGCATGCGCTGGCGTCAAGCCCATGGCGACGCCCGCATCGCGCATGGCCTCCAAAAAGTAGAACACATAGGCCGGGCCGGAGCCTGACAGCGCCGTGACCGTGTCTATGTGTGCCTCATCGCTGACCCACAGAGTTTGGCCAGTGCTCTCCATGAGTTGCGCTACGCGCGCCTTGTCGGCATCGCTGACGCCGCTACGCGCAAACAGGCCGCTAATGCCTTGGCCGATCAGTGCGGGAGTGTTGGGCATGGCACGCACGATGCGTTCGCTGTGCAGCCAATGCGCCAGGGTATCGCTGCGAATGCCTGCGGCTACGCTCAGGTGCAAGGCCTGGCGGGTATAGCTTTGGGTGGCCGCTGAAGCGTCTTTAAAGGTTTGCGGCTTTATGGCCCAGACCAACACATCGCTCTCTTGCAAAAACGCGCCGGGCGCAGCTTGCGCCTGTACGCCGTAGCGCGCCAGCAAATCGTCACGGGCTGCGGCCAAGGGTTCAACTACGGCGATGTCCGCTGCTGCGCAGCCGCGCTTGATCAGGCCACCGATGATCGCGCCGGCCATTTGGCCGCCGCCTATGAATGCAATGGATGGGGTCATGGAGTTTTCAATTGCCGTTGCGCTTAGCGCTTCAGTCTAACTGCCACTTAAACCGCCGTGGTTTGCCGTACCGCGTGTTCCCAGCGCTGCATCTGTTCCTGGGCTTGGGCGCGGCTGATTTGTGGCTCGAAACGGCGCTCGGCTTGCCACAGTTGGCTCAGTGACGCGGTGTCCGGGTACAGGCCGGTGGACAAGCCAGCCAGGTAGGCGGCGCCCAAGGCGGTGGTCTCGGTCACCTGCGGGCGCAGCACGCTGATGCCTAGCAAGTCGGCCTGAAACTGCATCAGCAAATCATTGACGCAGGCGCCGCCGTCCACGCGCAGTTCGGTCACGGCGGCGACCCCGGCTTGCTGCGCATCACGTGCCATGGCTTGCAAGAGCGCGGCGCTTTGGAAGGCAATGCTTTCCAAGGCCGCGCGGGCGATATGGGCCAGGGTGCTGCCACGTGTCAGGCCGGTCATGGTGCCGCGTGCTTCGGGGTTCCAGTAGGGTGCGCCCAGGCCGGTAAAGGCCGGTACCAGCATCACGCCGCCGCTGTCGGGCACGCTTTGCGCCAGGGCTTGCACTTCGGCGCTGCTGCGGATCGCGCCCAGCCCATCGCGCAGCCATTGCACCACCGCGCCGCCTACAAACACACTGCCTTCTAAGGCGAATTCGGGTTTGCCGTGATGGATCGCAGCGCCGGGCCGCCCCAAGCCAGATCGCGCGCCCTCAGGGGGCAGGGAGGACACGCCAGTGCCGACCGTGGGGGCTATTTGCGCAGCGCTGGTGGTGATTAGGCCATTGGTCGAGGTTTGGAATTGTGTGCCCGTGTGCATCAGCATGAAGCAGCCGGTGCCATAGGTGTTTTTGGCCATACCGGCGCTAAAGCAAGCCTGCCCAAACAAAGCGCTTTGCTGGTCGCCCGCCATGCCGCCCACGGGAATCGTGTGGCCTAGCAGGCCGGGCTCGATGTCGCCAAAATGCGCCGCCGAGGGCAGCACTTGGGGCATCAGGCCCTCGGGGATGTTGAGCGCTTGCAGCAGCTCCGGGTCCCAGGTGTTGCTGTGCACACTAAATAGCATGGTGCGCGCGGCATTGCTCACATCGGTGGCGTGTACACGACCGCTTGTCAATTGCCACAAGAGCCAGCTGTCCACGGTGCCAAAGGCCAGTACACCCTGTGCGGCCTGTGCGCGGGCATCGGGCACATGGTCCAAAATCCATTGCAACTTGGTGCCGGAAAAATAAGCATCCACCAGCAGGCCGGTTTTTTGGCGAATGGTTGGTGCCATGCCGCGTTCGCGCAGCGCGGCGCAGGCGGGCTCGGCCCGACGGTCTTGCCAGACGATGGCTTGGTAGATGGGCTGGCCGGTCTTGCGATTCCAGACCACCGTGGTTTCGCGCTGGTTCGTAATCCCGATAGCATGCACTTGCTGCGCGCTGATGCCGGCTTTGGCGAGCACATCGCGCGCCGTGGCCAACTGGGTGCGCCAGATTTCCAGCGGGTCGTGCTCCACCCAGCCGGGCTGGGGGTAATACTGGGTCAGCTCCTCTTGCGCCATGGCCACGATGCGGCCTTGCGCATCAAACACGATGCTGCGGGAGCTGGAGGTGCCTTGGTCAAGAGCGAGCAGGTAGGTCATGGGGGGGCTCAAGCAGTTAAATGATGTACGGGCGACGCATTCGAGTCGATGCGCGCACTTTAAAGCCAATCAAGCAGACCATGATTGGGAGCACAAGCTTGCGCAATACACAATTGCGCCAATGCGTCATCAAGAAAACAGTACACATGCGCCACGCGCTGAGATTCTTGCCCGCTTGGGTGAGGATGTGGTGTATGACGTGGCCGTGGTCGGCGGTGGATCGACCGGCTTGGGCATTGCGCTGGATGCTGCGATGCGCGGCCTTAAGGTGGTGCTGCTGGAGTCGCATGACTTTGCCAAGGGCACATCCTCGCGTTCCACCAAGCTCGTCCATGGCGGTGTGCGCTATCTGGGGCAGGGCAATGTTTCGCTGGTACGTGAAGCCTTGCATGAACGGCGCACGCTGCTGCACAGTGCGCCCCATATCGCGCAGCCCCT
>CAMCJY010000145.1 GCA_945875225.1 Comamonas sp. lk
CCCTCGGAGTGATTCTGGGTGACCAGGTCTTGATGTGGATGGCGGTGGCGGGTGTGGCCGCTCTGCTTAGCAATTACCCGACAGCGTTTCATCTGGTGCAATGGGTGGGCGCGGCCTACCTGGCGTGGCTGGGTGCTTATATGGTGTTAGCCAAGCCCGGTGCGCCGTCGCCCATCGAGATTCGACCCAGCCAGTTTTTGCGTCAGGCATTCTTTATTACCTTGCTCAACCCCAAAGCCATTTTGTTTTATATGGCGTTTTTCCCTTTGTTTGTGGACCCGGTGCAGCAGCAGGGTGTGCTGACCTACGGATTTATGGCTGCAACGATTGCCGCGCTCACTTTTTTATATGGCCTTGCCGCTACGCTGCTGGCCTACTACTGTGCCGAGCGTGTGCGCGCCAGTCCGAAGGTCAGCCAGGCGCTGGAAAAGTTGGCCGGCGTGGTCTTGATTGGCTTTGGCGTCAAGTTGGTGGTGTCGCAGTAGCCGCCCGGTCTGTTGCAGCGCCGCGCCTCTGAAGCTCCGAATTTTTGAACGAATGAATTGAGACAGCCCATGGCCAAGATATTTTGTGTTGCGAACCAAAAAGGTGGCGTCGGCAAAACCACTACCACCGTCAACCTGGCTGCCGGGTTGGCGTTGCAAGGCCAGCGCGTGCTGATGGTGGACCTGGACCCGCAAGGCAACGCCACCATGGGCTCAGGCGTGGACAAGCGGACCTTGAAGCTTTCGGTCTATGATGTGCTGCTCGAATCAGCCACCATGGTCCAGGCGATAACCCGCAGCGACAAACTGATCGCCGCCAAATGCAGTTACGACATTCTGGGCGCCAACCGTGAATTGGCTGGTGCCGAGGTGGAGATGGTAGAGCTAGAGCGCCGCGAACGCCGCCTCAAAGCCGCTCTGGCAGAGGTTAAAGAGCAGTATGACTTTGTGCTCATCGACTGCCCGCCCTCGCTGTCCATGCTCACCCTCAACGGCCTGTGCTGCGCCCATGGCGTGATCGTGCCCATGCAGTGCGAATATTTCGCGCTGGAGGGCCTAACGGATTTGGTCAACACCATCAAGCAAGTGAAAGCTAATTTGAATGAAGATTTAAAAATTATCGGCTTATTGCGAGTGATGTTCGATCCGCGTATTACTTTGCAGCAGCAGGTGAGTGACCAGCTTAAGGCGCACTTTGGCGACAAGGTGTTTGACAGCGTGATTCCGCGCAATGTCCGCCTGGCCGAAGCGCCTAGCTATGGTTTGCCCGGCGTGGCTTTTGATCCGGCGTCCAAAGGCGCGCAGGCCTTTGTGGCCTTTGCGCAGGAAATGATCCGCCGCATTCCCACCATGCAATAAGCGCAGATGTACGCACAGGTATTGCTCTTGCCCGGCTGGCAAAACTCCGGCCCCGACCATTGGCAAAGCCGCTGGGAAGCGCGCTATGGCTACATGCGGGTGCAGCAACACGATTGGATGCGGCCCCTGCGCGGCGACTGGATGGCGCAGCTCGAAGAAGCCGTGCTCAGCAAGCCTCAGCCCTGCGTGCTGGTGGCGCATAGCCTGGGCTGTTTGCTGGTGGCCAGCTGGGCCGCGCATTCGCGCAACACAGCAAAAGTGCGCGCCGCCTTGCTGGTCGCGCCGGGCGATGCAGAGCGCGAAGACTTGCGGCCGCTGCTGGCCAGCTGGGCGCCAGTGATCATGCAGGCCCTGCCTTTCCCCAGCGTTTTATTTGCCAGCCGCAACGACCCCTATTGCAGCTTTGCGCGCGCCAGCGCCATGGCCGCAGCTTGGGGCGCACGCTGCATCGATTACGGCATGGCCGGACACATTAACGCGGACTCGGGTCTGGGCGACTGGCCCGAGGGACACGCAAGCCTCACGCAACTATTGCAAACAAAGGATGATTCGCATGGCGACTAAAAAACCCAAAGGCTTGGGCATGGGCCTGGAGGCCTTGCTCGGCCCCACAGTACAAGACAGCGCGCCCGGCGCAGCGGACGAAAACGCTTTGCCCGTGAGCCTGGTGCTGGACGATCTGGTAGCCGGTCAATACCAGCCGCGCACGCACATGGACGAAGGCGCTTTGTATGAATTGGCCGAAAGCATCAAGGCCCAGGGCATTATGCAGCCGCTCTTGGTGCGCCAGCTCAGCAGCGAACAAACGCAGGCCCTGCAACCGGCGCGTGGCGCCAAGCCGCTGTATGAAATCATCGCTGGCGAGCGCCGCTTCCGCGCGGCCCGCTTGGCTGGCTTGGACGCGGTACCGGTGCTGGTGCGCAATGTGCCCGACCAGGCCGCCGCCGCCATGGCGCTGATTGAAAACATGCAGCGCGAAGACCTCAACCCGCTGGAAGAAGCGCAAGGGCTGCAACGCCTTATCAAAGAATTCGGCCTCACGCATGAAGCTGCCGCCCAATCCGTAGGGCGGTCGCGCAGCGCGGCCAGCAACCTGATGCGCCTCTTGCAACTGGCCGAGCCGGTGCAAGCCATGCTGATGGCTGGCGATGTGGACATGGGCCATGCACGCGCCTTATTGGCCTTGGACAAAGCGACACAAATATCCGCTGCCAACCAAATCGTCGGTAAAAAACTGTCGGTACGCGAAGCCGAAAGCCTGGTCAAAAAACTCAGCGCGGAATTCACACTCACTTCGGCCAAACCGAAAAAAGAAAAGTCCCGCGACTTAAAGCGCTTGGAAGAAGAGCTGTCGGATACGCTGGCCGCTGAGGTAGAAATCCGCATCAAAAAACGTGTCAAGCGCAATGGCCGCATGGACGAAATGGGCGAGATGGTGATCCAGTTCGGCTCGCTTGACGCGCTCAATGGTTTGGTAGAGCGCCTGTCCCCGCACGCGGAGCGATAAGCCGTGTTCAACACCCCCGAGCCCACTGCCACCAGCGGCTGGCGCAAAGCACCGCCTTGGCCGGCGCCAGCGCTTTTGTCTTGGGGGGCGAGCTGGATTTTGTTTCGGCTTTTAAACACCCAGGGCTGGTCGCCGGTGTGGGCCTTGGTGATGGCGGCAGCGGTCGGCGTCTTGCTCAGCGTGTGGGGCAACAGCTGGTGGCGCAAGCTCTTTATTGCCGGGGGTTTTCCTGTTTCCTTTGCGCTGAGTTTGCAAGTGTTGGGGCCCGGCGATTTGCCCAGCTGGATGTGGCTGCTGCCGCTGGCCATCATGCTCTTGGTGTACCCGGTCAATGCCTGGTCGGATGCGCCTTTGTTTCCTACGCCGGCCAAGGCTTTGCTGGAGTTGCCCGCGCATGCGCCGCTGCCCGTGGGCGCCAAGGTGGTGGATGCTGGTTGCGGCATGGGGCACGGCTTGCGGGCTTTGCGGCTGGCCTATCCGCAAGCCCATTTTTATGGTTTGGAGTGGAGCGTGGTACTGCGCTGGTGGTGCGCGCTGCGCCTGCCCTGGGCGCGCATACGGCGCGCCGATATTTGGGAGTCCGACTGGTCTGGCTACGATATGGTTTATGCCTTTCAGCGCCCCGAAAGCATGCCGCGTGCAGTGGCCAAAGCAGCCAAGCAAATGCGCCCCGGTGCGTATTTGGTGAGCTTGGATTTTCAGGCGCACGACCTCGTAGAAAAAGCCCGCTACCAAGCGCCCAATGGCAAAATGGTCTGGATTTACCAATGCCCTTTTGTCTATGCCCATGACTGAGGCGCGTACGCCGGTCGCACAGCCTGCGGCTATCCGAGTGCTCGCGCTTTCAAGCAGCGCGCACACCTAAAAACCTTTGCAGCAATACTGCATCCAAACCACCGAAAGAACACCCCATGGGACAACGTTTGACACAAATTGCTACCCGCACCGGCGACGGCGGCACCACCGGCCTGGGTGACAACTCGCGCGTCTCCAAAAACAGCTTGCGCGTGCACGCCATGGGCGAGGTCGATGAACTCAACAGCCACATCGGCGTACTCTTGTGCGAAGCCATGCCAGAGAACGTGCGCAGCGTCTTGGTCGAGGTGCAACACCAGTTGTTTAACCTGGGTGGCGAATTGTCGATTCCCGGTTTTGAATTGCTCAAGCCCGAAGCGGTGATGGCGCTGGACCAGGCCTTGGCGCAGCACAACGAACACCTGCCCCAACTGCAAGAGTTCATCTTGCCCGCAGGCAACCGCGCCGCTTCGCTGTCGCATGTGTGCCGCACCGTTGCGCGCCGCGCCGAACGCGCGGTGGTGGCGCTGGGCAATGAAGAAGCTTTAAAAGAAGCCCCGCGCCAGTACCTCAACCGCTTGTCAGACCTGATGTTTGTGCTGGCCCGCGTGCTCAATCGCTACCGCACCGATGGGACTGTGGGGGATGATGTGTATTGGAAAAGTGAGCGGCTGGCGCGGGCTGATCAGGGCGTATAAAACATGCTTTTGAATGACCTGCTACCTGACCTTACTCGCTCTTGTGCTCTGGGTCTTAGGCTTTCCAAATTACTTGCTCACCGAAGTAGTTCGACAGTTGCAGGCCAAGCACAAACTATTGGCGCACTCCCTTATGCCGCCAGTCTTTCAATACGCGGGCGCTTGATTTTCCCCGCCTGATACAAGTCATACTGGAGCTGCATACCAGCCCACAATTCGGCAGAGGTACCAAATGCAGCTGCCAGGCGGTAGGCCATATCAGCGGAAATGCCGGACGCGCCAGTCACTATGCGGTTCAGCGTCACACGGTTGACACCTAATTTGATAGCAGCAGCGGTGACAGTCGTTTCACCCAAATATTCCCGCAGGACTTCGCCCGGGTGCGGCGGATTGTGCATTCGAGTCATCGTTTCACCTCAGTGGTAATCAAGCTAGTCCACCAAGACGGCGTCCGTACCTTCAAACAAAAACACCATACGCCAATTTCCATTGACCGTAACTGCCCAATGTGCATTCAAGTCGCCTAGGAACAAGGTCAAGACGGCATTCCCCCAAACCCTTGACTGCAAGCGCGCGCGCCTTACCCCGCAGGCGCCAATATCGCCATGGTGATGCGCGAGATGCAGGTCATATTTCCCGTCTCATCACGCAACTCAATTTGCCACACATGCGTAGTACGTCCCCGGTGCACGGAGCGCGCAGTACCGGTGACCCAGCCGGTGGACACGCCGCGCAAATGGTTGGCGTTGATGTCCAGGCCCACGGCGCGGTAGCCCGACGGGCAGGAAAAAGCCGCGCCGCACGAACCCAATGTTTCGGCCAGCACCACCGACACGCCGCCATGTAACAGGCCATAGGGCTGGCGTGTGCGTTCATCCACCGGCACGCGGCCCACGATGTAGTCGTCGCCCACTTCTACAAACTCGATGCCCAAGCGCTCGTCCGCGCCTTTGCGGGTGTTGGCGGTGAGTAGTTCAACGCTAATAGGTTTCTGCCAGATACGCATGCGGCGCTCGCTTTAAGAAAAAGTGCGTGACAGCTCGGCAATATGTTCGGGTGAAATGCCGCAGCACCCACCCACCATGGTGGCGCCCTGGTCCACCCAGCGTTGCGCCCAACCGGTGTAAGACAGCGGGTCCAGGTCGGCGCGGATGTCCAAAATGACTGCATTGGCTGTGGCTTTTTTGGACTGTGGCGGAAAGGCATTGGCATAGACGCCGATGTCCACGCCCGTGTCGCCAATCACTTTGCGCGCTGCCACAACGGCGGCTTCCATCACTTCGGGTTGGCTGCAATTAAACAGCACGGCTTTGGCGCCCAAGGCCAGCGCTTCGCGCACTGCCACATCA
>CAMCJY010000146.1 GCA_945875225.1 Comamonas sp. lk
CCGACCGCGCGCTTCTGGAGTGGCCAGCCCGGCAGCAGCCCGCGCAGCGAGTTGCGCACTATGGTCAGCGCGTTGCACGCGGCCGGGCTGGAGGTGCTGCTCGATGTGGTCTACAACCACAGCGCAGAGACCGACGAGCACGGCCCGACCCTGGGCTTGCGCGGCATCGACAACGCCACCTATTACCACCTGGACCCAGACGATCCGGCGCGCTATCGCAATTGGACCGGCTGCGGCAACTGTTTGCGGCTGGACCATCCGCTGGTGATCCGCATGGTGCTGCAAAGCCTGCGCAGCTGGGTGCTGGACTTTGGCATGGACGGCTTTCGCTTTGACCTAGCCCCGGCGCTTGGGCGCGGCCCGGCGGCGCAGGGCTATGCGTTTTCTGCCCATGCACCCCTGTTGCAGGCCCTGGCGGACGATCCGCTCTTGTCGACCTGCACGCTGGTTGCCGAGCCCTGGGACATTGGAGAAGGCGGTTACCAGCTGGGGCAATTTCCGGCGGCTTGGCTGGAGTGGAACGACCGCTTTCGCGACACCCAGCGTGGTTTCTGGTTGCACCGCCAAGTGGGCCTGGGCGAATGGGCCATGCGGCTGGCTGGCTCTAGCGACACTTTTGAAACCCGGACGCGGGCTGCCCACAGCAGCGTGAATTTTGTTGCAGCGCATGACGGTTTTACTTTGGCCGATCTGCTGCGGTATACCGAACGGCACAACCAGGCCAATGGCGAGGACAACCGCGACGGGCATGGCCACAATCTGAGCATTAACTGCGGTGTCGAAGGCGATACCTCGGATCCGCACATTCGCGGGCAACGCAGGCAATGGCAGCGCGTGCTGCTGGCGATCACACTGCTTTCACTGGGCACACCGATGGTGCAGGCCGGCGACAGCATCGGCCACAGCCAGGGCGGCAATAACAACGCCTACTGCCAGGACAACGCCGTCAGCTGGTTGGACTGGGAAAGTGCCGATGCGGGCTATGCCGACTTCATTGCTTCGGTGCAGGCGCTGCGCCGCAGTCGTGCGGTGCTGCGCAGTGGCTGCTGGTGGCAGGCCCAAGGCGCAGACCAAGGCGTGGTGGCGCGGTGGTTTTTGGCCGATGCAAGCGCCCCGCGTCCCGAGGATTGGAACGACCCGGCGCGCCAGACGCTGTCCGTGCAGCTCGACTGGGCCCACGCAATGGGCAGCGCGCACCAGAACGATGCGCTGCATGCCAGTTGCCTGCTATTGTGTAACGGCGCGTCCGATCCGCTGCCTTGTGTGCTGCCGCCGGGGGTGTGGTTTCTTCTGATTGACACGGCGGGCGGCGACAGCCCTAATAGACGCTTGGAAGATGTTGAGGTGCTGCCGCCAGGGAGTTTGTGGCTTGCCAGCGCAGCACCGACATCAACGTAACAAGTTCCCCCTTTGGAGCGACCCTATGAACACCAGAGATGCCGTCCACAAGCCCGCCATGCAGCCCCAGATGCTCGTGCGCCGCACGATCGCCCTGGTGCTGGCCGGTGGACGTGGTTCCCGCCTCAAGCAGCTGACCGATAAACGCGCCAAGCCGGCGGTGTATTTCGGCGGAAAGTTCCGCATTGTTGACTTCGCCCTGTCCAACTGTATTAACTCCGGCATCCGGCGTATTGGTGTCATCACCCAGTACAAATCGCATTCGCTGTTGCGCCATATGCAGCGTGGCTGGAGTTTTTTGCGCGCCGAGCTCAACGAAATGGTGGACCTTTTACCGGCCCAACAAAGACTGAGCGACGAGCACTGGTACCGCGGTACAGCCGATGCGATTTACCAAAATCTGGACATCATCCAAAGCAGCAAACCCGAGTACGTGATCATCCTGGCCGGTGACCATGTGTACAAAATGGATTACTCGCTGATGCTCAAAGACCATGTGGACAGCGGCATGGATTGCACGGTGGGCTGCATCGAAGTGCCGCTGCAGGAAGCCAGCGCATTCGGGGTCATGGCCGTTGAAGCGGCACGCACCATTGTCAGCTTTGCTGAAAAGCCCGAGCAGCCGCAGCCCATGCCGGGTAAGCCGGATGTGGCGCTGGCCAGTATGGGGATTTACATCTTCAACGCTGCGTATCTGTACCGCGTACTCCAAGAAGATCTGGCAAACGCCTCGTCCAGCCACGACTTTGGAAAGGATGTGATTCCGCGCGTGGTGGAGGAGGGTCGTGCAATTGCCCATCCGTTTTCCATGTCCTGTGTGTCGTCCGCGCTGGAAACTCAGCCCTATTGGCGTGACGTAGGCACGATAGACGCATTTTGGGAGGCTAATCTAGACTTGGCATCCGTCACGCCGGCGCTGGACATTTATGACACCAGTTGGCCGATCTGGACCTACCAGCGCCAGCTCCCGCCAGCCAAGTTTGTGCAGGACGCCCTGGGTAAGCACGGGCAGGCGATCAACACCATGGTCTCGGGCGGTTGCATTGTCTCGGGCTCGGTGGTGAGCAATTCAGTCTTGTTTTCCGGCGTTCGGGTGCATTCGTTTTGCGAGATCGACCAGGCGGTTTTTTTACCCGAAGTGACGGTGGGGCGGAGCTGCCGATTGCGCAAAATTGTGGTGGACCGGGGCTGTACACTGCCAGAGGGCCTGGTCGTCGGCGAAGACCCCGCGCTGGATGCCGCACGTTTTGAGCGCACCGACAATGGCGTAGTCCTGATTACCAGCGCTATGCTCGGCGCGTTAAGCTCCTCCTAATCGGGCCGTCCCGGGTTTTATGCATGCGTATTCTTCAAGTCAGCTCTGAATTATTCCCCTTGCTCAAAACCGGCGGTTTGGCCGATGTGGCAGGCGCCCTGCCCGCGGCGCTGGGCGCACAGGGTTGCGATGTTCGGCCATTATTGCCGGGCTTCCCTGCGGTTTGTGCTGCCTTGCATGACGCGCAGCCCATCGGCAATTTCACCACCCCGTGGGGCGAGCGCATCGAGGTGGTTCTGGGGCATTGGCCGGGATTGGGTACTGCAGGGCAGGCGCTGAAGGCTTATGTACTGATTGCGCCGGGCCTGTATGACCGGCTTGGCAACCCCTACCACGACGCGCAGCAACACGCTTACGCCGACAACCACCGGCGTTTTGCTGCACTGGGTTGGGGCGCGGCGCACCTGGCCTACGGTTTGGATGGCGCTTGGAGTCCCCAAGTGGTGCATTGCCATGACTGGCATGCCGGGCTGGCGCCCGCTTGCCTGGCCTTTTGGGACAGCCCGCATCGGGTTCCCTCTCTGTTTACCATCCACAACCTGGCTTACCAGGGCTGCTTTGACGCGGGCTGTTTTTCCGATCTGGGCTTGCCCGCCAGTGCCTTTAGTGTGAGCGGGCTGGAGTTTTACGGACAGGTTTCTTTTATGAAAGCTGCCCTGGTCTATGCAAACCACCTCAGCACCGTAAGCCCTACCTATGCCCGAGAAATACAGACCCCGGAGCAGGGCTTCGGCTTGGACGGATTGCTGCGCAGTCGGGCCGCGCAGCTCAGCGGTATTTTGAACGGCGTGGACAACAGTGTCTGGGATCCAAAGTGCGATGCCCTGCTTGCCCACACCTTCGATGTTCGCAAACTGACCGGCAAAGCCCTGAATAAAGCGCACTTGCAAGCAGAGACCGGTTTGGACCTGCTGCCCGATGCGCCCTTGTTCACCCTGGTAGGCCGCCTCACTGAACAAAAAGGGCTGCCGCTGGTGCTGGAAGGGATCGAAGAAATTGTCGGTGGGGGCGGCCAATTGCTGGTGCTGGGCAGCGGCGATGCCGCCCTGGAACATGCGCTTTCCGCGCAAGCGCAGGCCTACCCGGGCCGCATGGCGGTGCGGCTGGACTATGACGAAGCGCTGGCGCACCGCATTTTCGGCGGCAGTGACGTGACGCTTGTGCCCTCGCGCTTTGAACCCTGCGGGCTGACCCAACTCTACGGTCTAAAATACGGCAGCCTGCCGTTGGTACGCCGTATCGGCGGACTGGCCGATACCGTGGTAGACACCGACTTGGAAACCATGGAAGACAGCAGCGCCACCGGTTTTGTGTTCGACGCTTTTGACAGCACACCCTACCGTCGCGCCCTGCGCCGTGCCTTTGCGCTGTACCGAAGGCGGGCGGACTGGAACCGGGTCCGCCACAACGGCATGCGAATTGCATCCAACTGGGAGGACAGCGCACGGCAATACCGTGATCTGTACGCATCACTTATTTCAAGGTCCTAGTTTTACTCGCACATTACTCATGAATTTCTCAGATTTGACCTCCTCCCAAGCCACCTTTCCCTTCGACAGCCCCAAGCGGGATCTGGAGTCGCTCAAACGTGCGATTGCCAACAAGCTGATGTTCAGCGGTGGAAAAGACCCCCAGACGGCGAGCGCGCAGGATTGGCTCAACGCAGCGGCCTACGCAGTGCGTGACCAGTTGATCGAGCGCTGGATGAAAACTACCCGAGCCCAGTACGCCCAGGACTCCAAGCGGGTGTACTACTTGTCCATGGAGTTTTTGGTGGGGCGCACCTTTGGTAACGCGCTGCTGGCACTGGGCTTACGCGCCCGGGTGCAGCAGGCCTTGCTGGATTTCGGGGTGGACATGGCCGCCATCAGTGAGCTCGAGCCCGATGCGGCCTTGGGCAACGGCGGATTGGGACGTTTAGCGGCCTGCTTTCTGGATGCTATGGCCACCCTCAATATCGCGGGTTATGGCTACGGCATTCGGTATGACTACGGCATGTTCCGCCAGACCATTGTGGACGGCCGCCAGGTGGAGGTGCCTGACTACTGGCTGACCCAGGGCAACCCCTGGGAATTCGCGCGGCCCGAGGTGGTGTACCGCGTGCAGTTCGGCGGCCATGTGCTGCAAGCACAAGGCAGCTGCCAGTGGATCAGCGGGCACGAGGTGCAGGCCATGGCCTACGACACCATCATCCCCGGCTACGACACGCAGGCTACCAACACGCTGCGTCTATGGTCGGCCAAGGCCACCCACGAAATCGACCTCGGCGCTTTCAACCGGGGCAATTATTTTGCTGCCGTGGAAAGTAAAAATCACTCGGAAAATGTCAGCCGTGTTCTCTACCCGGATGACTCCACGCCGGCCGGCCGAGAGTTGCGCTTGCACCAGGAATACTTCTTCGTTAGCGCCAGCGTGCAGGACTTGCTGCGCCGCTACCTCCAGACACATACGGATTTCAAAGACCTGCCCGCCAAGGTCAGCATTCACCTCAACGACACCCACCCGGTGCTGGCCATTCCCGAGTTGATGCGCCTGCTGCTGGATGAACATGGCCTGCCTTGGGACCAGGCCTGGACGCTGTGTCAAGGGGTTTTCTCGTACACCAACCATACGCTGATGCACGAGGCCTTAGAAACCTGGCCGGTGGAAATGTTCGGGCGCATACTGCCGCGCCATTTAAAAATCATCTTGGACATCAACGCGCGTTTTCTAGGCGATCTGACTGCGAAGGGAGCTGTACCTGAGC
Source organism: Comamonas sp. lk (assembly GCA_945875225.1). GTDB lineage: Bacteria > Pseudomonadota > Gammaproteobacteria > Burkholderiales > Burkholderiaceae_C > Allorhodoferax. Next base: position 5,460 of record CAMCJY010000146.1, read on the forward strand.
TCTTAGAGCGCGTCTCTTTGGTGGACGAACAGGGCGAGCGCAGGGTGCGTATGGCCTATTTGGCGGTGGTGGCGAGCCACTCTATCAACGGGGTTTCGGCCCTGCATTCGGCGCTGATGCAGCAATCGATATTTTCCGAATTTGCGCAGCTGTGGCCTGCGCGCTTCAACAATAAAACCAACGGCATCACGCCGCGCCGCTGGTTGGCACAGGCCAATCCGGCACTGG
>CAMCJY010000147.1 GCA_945875225.1 Comamonas sp. lk
TGCGCCATGCTGGAGTCCATCTTGATGCAGGCGGGTTACCGCACGGCGGTGTATTCCTCGCCGCATTTGGTGCATTTTGAAGAGCGCCTTCGCCTGCAAGGGCAAAGCGTCGATGCAGACGCATTGACGCAAGGTTTTGCCCGCGTAGAAGCGGCGCGCACGGCTGGCCCGCAGCCGGTGTCCCTGACCTATTTCGAGTTTTCCACTCTGGCCATCATGGACGTGATGCGCGCGCAGCCGCTGGATGTGGCAATTCTGGAGGTGGGCATGGGCGGGCGACTGGACGCGGTCAACATCATCGACGCCGATTGCGCGGTGATCACCAGCATCGACCTGGACCATATGGAGTTTTTGGGCACTGACCGGGAGACGATTGGCTTTGAAAAGGCAGGCATTATGCGCACCGGCCGCCCGGTGGTGGTCAGCGATCCGGTACCACCGCAAAGCGTGCTGGACCATGCGCTGGAAATCGGCGCCGACTTGTGGCGCGTGGGCCGGGACTTCAACACCCGGGGCGACCCGCAGCAGTGGGAGTGGGCCGGTAGGGGGCGGCGCTACAGTGGCTTGGCCTATCCCGCTTTGCGCGGCGCCAACCAGCTGGTGAACGCGGCGGGTGTGTTGGCGGCTTTGACTGCTTTGCGGGACCAACTCCCGGTCACCGCGCAGGCGATACGCAACGGGCTGGCTATGGTGGAATTTGCCGGGCGCTTTCAAATCATTCCAGGCAGCCCGAGCTTGGTGCTGGATGTGGCGCATAACCCGCATTCAGTGGCGGCGCTGGCTGCCAATTTGGATGCCATGGGCTTTTTCCCGCGCACCCATGCGGTATTCGGGGCTATGGCGGACAAAGACCTAGCGCCTATGCTGGCGCGCATGAACCCGCTGGTCGAGTGCTGGTATTTCACTGATTTGCCTACTGCACGCGCTGCCTCAGGAGTGGATTTAATGCAAGCCTGGCGGGCCCAAAATACGCGTAAAGACGTTAGCGCCAAGGCCTTTTCGGACCCGCAATCGGCCTTGCAAGAGGCCCTTGGCTGCGCCGACCCCGCTGATAGAATCCTTGTGTTTGGTTCGTTTTACACCGTTGGCGGTGTACTCCAGCAAGGGATTCCCCGGCTTTCCGGAGCGCACCTCGCATCCTCTTAAAAAATCACGCTATGGCATTTTTCAAGTTTCGCAAAGACGGTGCCGAGCCTGCAGCCCCCGCACCGGCCGCCGAAAGCTTGGAAGCCATGCGCAAACGGGCCCGTCAACGGCTGATTGGCGCGGCGGCTTTGGTACTGATCGGGGTGGTTGGTTTCCCCTTGCTGTTTGACAGCCAGCCGCGCCCGATTGATGTAAATATTGCCATCAATATTCCCGAGAAGAACAAAGTAGCGCCCCTGGCGGCGACTCCCTCGGTGGTGACAGCGTCGCAGGCGGAGGCGCCGCAGCCACCCAAGGTTGAGCCGGTGGAAAAAGAAACGCTGGTCTATCCTGCCCCTGGCGAAAAAGCGGTCGTGGCTGCTGCCGTCGGTGCGCCTGAAAAGGCAGCTGCGGACAAAGCCAGTGCGCAAACGCCGCCGCTTGCCGATGCCAAGGGCATAGCAAAGACCGAAAGCAAGGCAGAGGCGCTTGCCAAACCCCAAATTAAAGCAAGCGATACCCCACCCACGGCCGAGGCCGCCAAAGCCCAGACTTTGCTAGAAGGCAAAGAGCCGGCGCCAGAAGCGCCTGGGCCGAGCCCGCGCTATGTGGTGCAAGTGGGCGCATTTGCCGAAGCGCAAAAAGCCCAGGAAGCGCGCCAAATCCTGGAAAAAGCCGGATTCAAGACGTATACCCAGGCCATCACCAATAGCGATGGCAAGCGCATCCGGGTTCGTGTAGGGCCTTTTGCCATCAAAGCAGAGGCGGATAAATCCGCAGAAAAGATCAAGTCGCTGAATCTTCCCGCTGCGGTTTTAACGCTGTAGTGCAAACAGGCGATGGCCGATCTCGATTGGATTTGTTTGGCCGTGCTGGCCTTGTCGCTGTCCATCGGTGCCTGGCGCGGTTTGGTCTATGAGCTTCTGTCTGTGGTCAATTGGGTGCAGGCCTTTGTGTTGGCGCAGTGGGCCGCGCCATCGATAGCGCAATGGCTGCCTATGCACGGTGCCAGCGACATGGTGCGCTATGGGGCCGCATTTTTTTGCTCTTTTATTTTGTGCTTGCTGGCCGGTAGTGTGCTGGTGTTTTTGACCAAAAAAGTGGTCCACGTTAGCGGCATGGGCTTGGTGGACCGGTTCCTGGGGCTGGCCTTTGGCAGCTTGCGGGCGATGGTGATACTGCTTATTGCGGCGCTGGCATTGCGTATGACGCCCTTGGCCCGTAGCGATTGGTGGCTGCAGGCCTATAGTCCGCGCATTGCACAATCGGTGCTGTCCGGACTCAAACCCTGGCTGCCCCAGGCCTTAAGTCCCTATTTACCTTGAGCGAGCAAACCTAGCATGTGTGGAATCGTAGGCGTTGTCAGCAACGGACCAGTCAACCAACTCATTTATGACGCTTTGCTGTTGTTGCAGCACCGCGGCCAAGATGCAGCGGGCATCGTGACGCAACAGGAAAACAAGTTTTTCATGCACAAGGCCAAGGGCATGGTCAAAGACGTGTTCCGCACCCGTAATATGCGCGCGCTGCCGGGTAACTGTGGCCTGGGCCAGGTGCGCTATCCGACCGCGGGCAACGCTTTTAGCGAGGAAGAGGCCCAGCCGTTTTATGTGAACGCGCCCTTTGGCATTGTGCTGGTGCACAACGGCAACCTCACTAATGCGCAAGCGCTCAAACACGAGCTGTTTACCGTGGACCACCGGCACATCAACACCGAGAGCGACTCTGAAGTGCTGCTCAATGTGTTGGCCCATGAAATCGAGCGCACCACCCGCGGCATGCCCTTGCAAGCGGCCCATTTGTTTGAAGCGGTACGCAATGTCCACCGGCGCATCAAAGGCTCGTACGCTGTCATTGCCTTGATTGCCGGCCATGGCGTGCTGGCCTTTCGCGACCCGTTTGGTATTCGCCCCTTGTGTATAGGGCGTGGCCCAGAGCAAATTGTGCTGGCCAGCGAATCGGTGGCATTGGAAGGCACGATGCACCAGGTCGAGCGTGATGTGGCGCCGGGCGAGGCCGTGTTTATCGACCTCCAAGGCAAGATGCTGGCGCAGCAGTGTGCCGATGCGCCGGTGCTCAACCCCTGCATATTTGAGTTTGTGTATTTGGCGCGGCCCGACTCGGTGATGGACGGAATTTCGGTTTACCAGGCACGCCTGAACCTGGGGCAAACCCTGGCTAAGCGCGTGGTATCCACCGTGCCGCCTAGCGAAATTGATGTGGTCATTCCCATCCCCGAATCAAGCCGCCCCAGCGCCGCCCAATTGGCGCAATTGCTGGGTCTGCCTTACCGCGAAGGCTTTGTGAAAAACCGCTACGTGGGCCGCACCTTCATCATGCCCGGCCAGGCGGTGCGCAAAAAATCAGTACGCCAAAAGCTCAATGCGATCGCCAGCGAATTCAAAGGGCGCAACGTGCTGCTGGTGGACGACTCCATCGTGCGCGGCACCACCAGCCAAGAGATTGTGCAAATGGCGCGTGATGCCGGCGCGCGCAAGGTCTATCTGGCCAGCGCCGCGCCGCCGGTACGTTTTCCCAATGTATATGGCATCGACATGCCTACCAGTTCGGAGCTGGTGGCCTACAACCGCTCAGTCGAAGAAGTGCGCGCCATGATCGGTTGCGATGCGCTGATTTACCAGGACGTTGATGCCATGAAAACGGCCATCGGCTCGCTCAATACCGCCATCAAAGGTTTCGATGCATCGTGCTTTGACGGCGTGTACGTCACCGGCGATGTCGGCCTTGCGGATATTGCGCGCCTGAGCGCGGCGCGCGTCAGCGGCCAGGAAGACGAGCAGGACGTCTCGCGCCTGGCCTTGCCCAACCCGGTATAGCCAGAGCCCCGAATTAACTTCTAGAGATCCCATGCCAAGCCATCCATTGCCCCCCGGATTGCATCCTGACACCCTGGCCCAACGCGTAGCCATGGAGCGCAGCCAGTACGGCGAAAATTCCGAAGCGCTGTACCTGAGCAGCGGCTATGTGCAGCCCACGGCCGAGGTCTCGGCGCGCCGTTTCGGCGGTGAAGACGAGGGCTTCACCTATGGCCGTTCAGGCAACCCCACGGTCAGTAGTTTTGAAATGCGCCTGGCCGCTATGGAAGGCACTGAGGCGGCGCTAGCGACCTCTTCGGGCATGTCGGCGGTGATGCTAATGCTCTTTAGCCTGCTTAAGGCGGGTGACCATGTGCTGTATTCCCAGTCTATGTTTGGCTCTACCATCAAGCTGATTGGCTCGGAGTTTGCCCGCTTTGGGGTGGAGTCCAGCATCGTGCCGCAAACCGACCTTGCCGCTTGGAAAGCTGCCATCCGCCCCAACACCAAGCTATTGTTCGCAGAGACGCCGACCAACCCCCTGACCGAGGTCTGCGACATACAAGCCTTAGCCGATCTGGCCCACAACGCAGGCGCTTTGTTGGCAGTAGACAATTGCTTTGCCACACCGGTGTTGCAGCGCCCCATGGACATGGGTAGCGATATCGTGATGCATTCGGGCACTAAGTATTTGGACGGGCAGGGCCGCGTCATGGCCGGGGCGCTGTGCGCAAGCGATGCCTTGATTAACGGCAAGTGTTTGCCGGTCATGAAAAACAGTGGCATGGTGCTCTCGCCTTTTAACGCCTGGGTAGTGCTCAAAGGGCTGGAAACCTTGGACATTCGTATGCGCGCCCAAAGCGCCCGCGCCCATGCCCTGGCGCTGTGGCTGGAGAAGCAGCCCTTGGTGCAGCGCGTCTTTTACCCGGGCTTGCCTAGCCACCCGCAGCATGCCTTGTCCATGAAGCAGATGTCTAATTTGGGTGGTGCCGTGGTGTCTTTCGAGCTCAAGGCTGCCAACCCCGAACTTGCGCGCAGTCGGGCCTTTCATGTGCTGGACAGTTTGCGCGTGCTATCGCTTTGCACCAACCTGGGCGATACCAAAACCTTGTTGACGCACCCTGCCAGTACCTCGCACGGTAAATTGGCCGAGGCGCAGCGCCAGGCCGCCGGCATCGGTCAGGGCTTGATCCGCGTGGCCGTAGGGTTGGAGCATGTGGGTGATATGCAGGATGACTTGCTGCGCGGTCTGGACACACTTTGACTTTGAATCGGCATGACTAAAACACGTACCCGCTTTGCGCCTTCGCCTACCGGCTTTATTCACCTGGGCAATATTCGATCGGCTTTGTATCCCTGGGCGTTTGCCCGCGCCACCGGTGGCGACTTTATTTTGCGCATCGAAGATACCGACGAAGACCGCAGCACGCAGGCGGCGGTCGATGTCATTTTGGAGGGCATGCGCTGGCTAGGCTTGGAGCCTGACGAAGGGCCCTTCTACCAAATGCAGCGTATGGCGCGCTACAAAGACGTTCTCTTGCAATTGCAAGCAGACGGCTGGGTGTATCCCTGCTATGTGAGCGTTGCCCAGCTCGACGCCTTGCGCGAGCGCCAAATGGCGGCCAAAGAAAAGCCCCGTTACGACGGCACTTGGCGGCCTGAGCCGGGCAAAGTGCTGCCCCCTGTCCCCCCAGGCGTGGTGCCCGTGCTCCGCTTTAAAAACCCGCAAA
>CAMCJY010000148.1 GCA_945875225.1 Comamonas sp. lk
CGTGGCCAAAGAACTGCTGCGCCGCCTGAGCAGCATGACGCTGGCCAGCGACGCGACCAAAGCGCAGCGTGCAGCCACCATTAGCGCCGAAAAAGCTGCTTGGGAAAAAGAGCTGGACGGCTGGACGCATGAGCGCGATACCTACAGCCTGGACATGATCGAAGAAGCCAAGGGCGAGCGCACACCTACCGGCGGCACCTATTTGCATCCGCGCCAGGTGCTGCGCGAGTTGGAAAAAGCCATGCCTCCGCGGGTGATGGTGTCCACCGACATCGGCAATATCAATGCCATAGCCAACAGCTACTTGCGCTTTGACGAGCCGCGCAGCTTCTTCGCGCCCATGAGCTTTGGCAACTGCGGCTACTCGCTGCCCACCATGATCGGCGCCAAAGCCGCCGCCATGGATCGCCCGGCCGTGGCCTACGCCGGCGACGGTGCTTGGGGGATGAGCATGTCAGAACTGATGACCGCCGTGCGCCACGACATTCCGGTTACCGCCGTGGTCTTTCACAACCGCCAATGGGGCGCTGAGAAGAAAAACCAAGTGGACTTTTACAACCGCCGCTTTGTGGCCGGCGAGCTCGAAAGCGAAAGCTTTGCGGGGATCGCCAAAGCCATGGGTGCTGAAGGTATCGTGGTCGACAAATTGGAAGACGTAGGCCCGGCTTTCAAACGTGCCATCGACATGCAAATGAAGGAAGGCAAAACCTGCGTGATTGAAATCATGTGCACCCGTGAATTGGGCGACCCCTTCCGGCGCGATGCGCTGTCCAAACCGGTACGCTTTTTGGATAAGTACAAGGACTACGTTTAAAGCGAGCGGCATCCATTACCGGCCGAAGTATGGAGACCACACATCCGCGACTGCAAGCCCTGATGGCCCGCGCCACAGCGCAGGCCGGCGCAAGCCCGCAAGCCCTGGGCTTGGTCTATCCCTGCGACGCTTTGGCGCTGGACGCTGCAAAGCGCATCCAGGACAGCGGCATGGCGCGTCCGGTGCTCATCGGGCCAGCCTCGCGCATCGCCGCTGCTGCGGATGCGGCGCAAGTCGATGTGCGCGATTTCGAGCTGATCGACAGCGGTGGCAGCGCGCCCGATGCGGCTGTGCGCGCCTGCGCTACGGCGCGCAGCCGGGACCTGCGCGCCTTGATGAAAGGCTCACTGCATACGGATGAGTTGATGGCTGCGGTCGTCCATAAAGAACATGGCTTGCGCGGCAGCAGCCGTATCAGCCACACTTTTGTGTTTGACCTGCCGCGCTACCACAAGCTATTGGCGCTGGCCGATTGCGTGGTCAATATCGCGCCGGACCTGAAAACCAAAAAAGACATTCTGGGCAATGCGCTTGGTTTGCTGCAAAAACTCGGCATCGCACAGCCCAAGGTCGGCATTGTGGCTGCGGTGGAAGTAGTGAACCCGTCGATTCCTGCCACGCTCGATGCCCAGGCCTTGGTGGACATGGCGCGCGCCGGTGCCTGGCCGGGCGCAATCGTGGAGGGCCCGTTTGGTTTTGATAATGCGTTCTCTAAAGAGGCTGCGCGTATCAAAAACATCGAGTCGCAAGTAGCGGGCGACGCAGACCTTTTCATCATGCCGGACTTGAACGCCGGCAATATGCTGTACAAAAGTTTTAACTATGTTGGCGGTGGCGACTGCGCCGGGCTGGTGCTCGGGGCGCAAGTTCCCATTGTGCTGACCTCGCGCGCCGATTCACTGCAATCGCGCATGGCTTCGGTAGCGCTGGCGGTGCTCGCCGGTGCGCCAAGCTAGCGCAGTCGAAGCAGTATGTGGCCGCAGCAAACCCGATAACAAAAATACCAAGAGACACGCCCATGTTTAAATTTTTGTCCTCCGAGCCCTTGCACCAGCCGCTGGACGCGCCCACGCCGGTCGATGCGACCACCATCAAATGCACCACCTGCTATATGTGTGCCTGCCGCTGCGGCATACGTGTGCATTTGCGTGAAGGGGAAGACGGGCCCGAGGTCCGCTACATCGATGGCAACCCGAACCATCCCCTCAATAAAGGCGTGATTTGCGCCAAAGGCGCGTCGGGCATCATGAAGCAAAAATCGCCCGCGCGGCTGACACAGCCGCTGCTGCGCAAAGCCGGCAGCGCGCGCGGCGCCGCTGAGTTCGAGCCGATCAGCTGGGAGCGCGCCTACGAGTTGTTAACCACGCGCCTGGCGCATATCCGCGCCACCGACCCCAAGAAATTTGCGCTCTTCACCGGCCGCGACCAGATGCAGGCATTAACCGGTTTGTTTGCCCGCCAGTTCGGCACGCCCAACTATGCGGCGCACGGCGGTTTTTGCTCGGTAAATATGGCAGCGGGCATGATTTACAGCGTGGGCGGCAGCTTTTGGGAATTCGGCGGGCCTGACTTAGATCGCGCCAAAGTTTTTGTGATGATGGGCACGGCGGAAGACCACCACAGCAATCCGATGAAGATGGCCCTCTCCAAATTCAAGCGCGAGGGTGGGCGTTTTATTTCGATCAACCCGGTGCGCACCGGCTACTCGGCGATTGCCGATGAGTGGATTCCCATCAAACCCGGCACCGATGGCGCGCTCTTGATGGCGCTCTTGCATGAGCTCATTCGCACCGACACGCTGGACCATGCATTCCTCAAGCGCTTTACCAACGCGCCGCAACTGGTGGTGCTGGACGAAGGCATGCGCGAAGGCTTGTTCGCCTTTGACCCCAACCCGGAGAAAGGCCCGCCGGGCGATGGCCGCAATCCGCACAACAAGCTGGTGTTTGACAAGACCAGTGGCCAGGTACTTAACGCCTACCCCGAAGGCATTGCCGACGGTTGCGACCCGGCGCTGGAAGGACACTACACCCTGGCCGACGGCACGCGGGTGGCGCCGTCGTTTCAGTTGCTGCGCGAGCGCGTAGCCAGCTGCACACCGGATTGGGCAGCGGCCATTACCGGCATCGCTGCCGAGCGTATCGTGGCGCTAGCGCAAGAGATGGGGCATGCGGCCTTGCAACAGGCGTTTGAATTGCCCATCCCCTGGACCGATGCCTGGGGCAAGCTCCACCCCAGCACACAGGCGCGGCCTTTGGCTTTTCATGCCATGCGCGGCCTGGCAGCGCACTCCAACGGCTTTCAAACCGTGCGCGCCTTGGCGGTGCTGATGAGCGTATTGGGCACCATCGACGCTCCCGGTGGCTTTCGGCACAAAGCGCCCTACCCGCGCCATATCGTGCCCAATTACCGCGCTTTCAATTCGCCCGAGATGATCCAGCCCAACACGCCGCTCAATGCCGCGCCCCTGGGCTTTCCGGCGCACCCCGACGAACTGGCCATCAACCCGGATGGCTCGCCCATACGCATCGATCACGCCTTTTCATGGGAGCATCCGCTGTCAGCCCACGGGCTGATGCACAACGTGATCACCAATGCGACGCGCGGCGACCCCTACCGCATCGACACCTTGATGATGTTCATGGCCAATATGGCCTGGAACAGCACCATGAACACCATGGCGATTCGCGAGATGCTCAATCGCAAGGACGCGCAAGGCGAATTCCTGATTCCGTTTTTGGTCGTGTGTGACGCTTTCCAAAGTGAGACCGTAGCCTTTGCCGATCTGGTCTTACCCGACACGACGTATTTGGAGCGCCACGATGTGATGGGCATGCTGGACCGGCCGATCTCGGAGTTTGATGGGCCAGTCGATTCAGTGCGCGTTCCCGTGGTCAAGCCGCTGGGCGAATGCAAGCCCTTCCAAGAGGTGTTAATCGAGTTGGCCGGGCGTTTGAAATTTCCCGCTTTCACTACGCCTGAGGGCACGCGAAAATTCACCGGCTACCCTGATTTTGTAGTGAACTTTCAGCCCCAGCCAGGCATCGGTTTTTTGATGGGCTGGCGTGGCAAAAATGGCGACCAACATTTGCGTGGCGAACCCAACCCCAAGCAGTGGGAAGCCTACGAGCAAAACAACTGCGTGTTCCAGTACCACATGCCCGAAAGCATGCATTTCATGCGCAACTGGAACCGTGAATATCTAGACTTTGCCAAAGAAAAAGGCTGGCGACAAAAAAACGATCCGGTGCAATTGGCGATTTATTCGGACACCTTGCAAGCCTTCCGACTCGCTGCGCAAGGCAAAGCCGCAGGCCGGCAACCGCCTGCGCATTTGCGCGAACGCATCCATACCTATTTCGACCCGCTGCCCTTTTGGTACGCGCCCCTGGAAGACGCCGCCACCGATCTGGATAGTTACCCACTCAACGCCATCACCCAGCGACCCATGGCGATGTACCACTCCTGGGATTCGCAAAACGCCTGGCTGCGCCAGATCCACAGCCACAACTACCTCAACGTCAACCCGCGCACTGCGCTAGCCGCTGGCATTGCCGATGGCGGCTGGGCCTGGGTGGAAAGCCAATGGGGCAAGGTACGCTGCATGGTGCGCCACAGCGAAGCGGTCGAGCACGGCACGGTGTGGACCTGGAACGCGATTGGCAAAGCCGACGGCGCCTGGCAGTTGGCGCCTGGTTCCGACGAAGCGCGCAAAGGCTTTTTGCTCAACCACTTGATTTCCGAAGAGTTGCCTATGCGCGGCACACCCAGCGGCACAGTGAGCAACTCCGACCCCATCACCGGCCAAGCCGGCTGGTACGACGTGCGCGTGCGCATACGCCCAGCCACTGCCGACGAGACCGGTGAGACGTTCCCGCAAATGGCCAGCATGCCCGCCGTGCCCGGCGTAGTGGGCACCGCAGCGCAGGTGCTGCGCTATTTCGCAGGAGCTAAAAAATCATGATCCAATGGCTCAAAGACCTGCTGCAATCGCCACTGACCGAAGGCCATGGCGGCGCGGCGCAAGACACATCGCCCCCGGTGCGGGTGCGCGCCCGCCAGGGTGAGACACTAGCCAAGCAGCTGGCTTTGGTTATTGACCTGAACGTGTGTGTGGGCTGCCAAGCCTGTGTCACTTCATGCAAGCAATGGAACACCTCAGGCAGCGCCGGGCCCTTGTCCGATTTGAACGCCTATGGCGCAAACCCGAGTGGTACTTTTTTCAACCGTGTGCAAACTTATGAAGCGGGAGAGTACCCGGGCACCGAGACAATCCACTTTCCCAAAAGCTGCCTGCATTGCGAAGACCCGCCTTGCGTGCCGGTCTGCCCGACAGGCGCCAGCTATAAGCGCGCAGAAGATGGCATTGTGCTGGTGGACTACGACAAGTGCATAGGCTGCAAATACTGCGCCTGGGCCTGCCCTTATGGCGCGCGCGAATTGGATGAAGAGCGGCAGGTGATGACCAAGTGCACGCTGTGCGTCGACCGCGTGTATGACCCCTTGCTGCCCGAGGCGGATCGTCAACCTGCCTGCGTGCAGGCCTGCCCCACCAATGCGCGCTTGTTTGGCGACATCAAGGACCCCGAGAGCGTCGTCAGCAAAGCCATCCGCGAACGCGGCGGCTACCAGCTGATGCCAGAGTGGGAGACGCAAGCGGCGAATCACTATTTGCCCCGGCGTATCACGGCGGCGTCCACGCCCCCTGCGGCTAAGGAGTAGGCGCCATGCATCCCGCTTTTTCTATTTTGTTTTTCACCACCTTAGCCGGCGCAGCGCAGGGCTTGTTGGTCGCATTGGCGCTGGCGCAGA
>CAMCJY010000149.1 GCA_945875225.1 Comamonas sp. lk
AGTATTTACATTGCCGGGCAAAATATTCAAAGCCTGACGCAAACCAGTTTGCGCGCTGCCATAGGCATCGTGCCGCAAGACACCGTGCTGTTTAACGACACCGTGGAATACAACATCGCCTATGGCCGCCCCGGCAGCACGCTGGCGCAAGTGCAGGAAGCTGCACGCGCCGCACATATCGACGACTTTATTACCAGCACCCCGGTCGGCTATGGCACCATGGTGGGCGAGCGCGGCCTCAAACTCTCGGGCGGCGAAAAACAGCGTGTCGCGATTGCACGCACCCTACTCAAAAACCCGCCGATTCTGGTGTTTGACGAAGCCACCAGTGCGCTGGATTCGGCCAATGAGCGCGCAATCCAAGCCGAGCTGCAACGCATTGCACAAAGCAAGACCACGCTGGTGATTGCGCACCGCCTGTCCACCGTAGTCGATGCCCATGAAATCCTGGTAATGGACAAGGGCCGCATTGTCGAACGCGGCACACACCAGGCCTTGTTGGAGCAGCAAGGCCGCTACGCCGCGATGTGGGCGCTGCAACAAAGCAGTGCTTGAGCACGACACAAAAAGGGGCACACGGCAATGGACACCAAATGGCTGGAGGACTTTGTATCGCTGGCCGAGACGCGCAGTTTCAGCCGCTCAGCGCAATTGCGCCATGTGACGCAATCGGCGTTTTCGCGCCGCATCCAGTCGCTTGAAGCCTGGGCCGGCGTCGAACTGGTGGACCGCAGCGCCTATCCCACACGGCTTACCCTCGCTGGCGCTAGCTTCTATGTCCAGGCGCAGGAAATACTGCTCAGCCTGCAAAGCAGCCGGACCCAGCCTGGCAGCCCCGAGGGGGCCTAGCAGGGCGAGGCCCAGACCAACCCGAATTTGGGACAATAAGACACTTATGCCTGCCCACTCCGCCCCCCAGACCTTTAGCATCACCCGCCCCGATGACTGGCATTTGCATGTGCGTGACGGTGCCGCTTTGCACACCGTAGTGCCACACACCGCAGCCCAGTTTGCCCGCGCGCTGATCATGCCCAACCTGAAACCCCCGGTAACCAGCACCGCGCAGGCCCTGGATTACCGCGACCGCATACACGCCGCAGCAGCGGCGGCAGGCCACAGCACGTTTGAGCCTTTGATGACGCTGTACCTGACCGACCACTTGCCGGCCGATGAAATCCTGCGCGCTAAGGAAGCAGGCATTGTCGGCGTCAAGCTCTACCCTGCCGGCGCCACTACCAATAGCGATGCCGGCGTCACCGATATGCGTAAAACCTACGCCACGCTAGAGGCGATGCAGCGCGCGGGCATGCCGCTGCTGGTGCATGGCGAAGTGACCTCTCCAGATATTGATTTGTTTGACCGCGAGGCGGTATTCATTGACACCCAATTGATACCCCTGCGACGCGATTTCCCCGCGCTCAAAGTGGTGTTTGAACACATCACCACGCGCGAGGCTGTGCAGTATGTGCAAAGCGCGCATGGCGCGATGGCCGCCAGCATCACCGCCCACCACCTGCTGTACAACCGCAATGCGATTTTTACCGGCGGCATACGCCCGCATTACTACTGCCTGCCGGTGCTCAAACGCGAAATCCACCGGCAGGCCCTGGTGGACGCGGCCACTGGGGGTTCGCCCCGTTTTTTTCTGGGCACCGACAGCGCGCCGCACGCCACCCACCTGAAAGAACACGCCAGCGGTTGCGCCGGTTGCTATACCGCGCACGCGGCCATCGAGCTCTATGCCAGCGCCTTTGAGGCCGCGCAGGCGCTGGACACACTAGAAGCCTTTGCCAGCTTTCATGGCCCGGATTTTTACGATCTGCCACGCAATACCGGGCAGATCACGCTGCGCCGCGAAAGCTGGACGCCGCCGCAAAGCTACCCCTTCGCCGACACCACTCTCAAACCGCTGGGCGGCGGTGAAGTGCTGCACTGGCGCATGGCCTAGCCCTTTTTGATGCGCCGATCGCCTGCCCTGATGCTGGTGCTGCCATGGCCCATGGCTTAGAAGAGATTGACTGGAACGCGCCTTGGCTGCAGACCTGGCGCGCACGCGGCCAGCCCCTGGCCCAAGCCGTACTGGCGGGACATAGCTGTGCGCACGCCCTCAACACGCTGGCGGACAGCCTGTCCAATTGCTCGGTGCGCTTTGTGCCGCAGTCCGATCTGCCGCCGGGCCAGGCCTATGAATCATTTGTTTTCGACAACCAGCAGGTGCCCACACGCGATGGTTTGCATGATTTTTTCAATGGCCTGTGCTGGCTGCATTTTCCGCACACCAAGCAGCGCTTAAACCAGTTGCAGGCGGCGCAGATTGCGCACAGCGGTATCGCCCCGGTGCGCGGCCCGGCGCGGGATGCGCTGACCGTGTTTGACGAAAACGCCGCCCTGTTGCAAGCACCCGATGCCTTATGGGACGCCTTGGTGCGCAAAGACTGGCAGGACCTCTTTGGCCGATTGCGGCCTTTATGGAAAGAAGCACGCTTGCAATTGTTCGGACACGCGCTATTGGAAAAACTTGTGCACCCGCGCGCTGCGATTACTGCACATGTCTATCGCGTAGCAAGCGACAACGGTGCGCAAGGCGATTGGGACCCGTGGCTGGGCACCCATTTACAAGCCGATGCGCTGGCTGGAAAACCCTTTGCGCATTTACCGGTATTGGGCGTGCCGGGTTGGTGGCCGGCCAATGAAACGCCCGCCTTTTACGACGATAGGGCGGTATTCCGCCTGCCGCGCCAAGCCTCGGGCTGACGCCGCCAAAGCCCGCAATTTGCCTGGGCGCTTGGGCGCGGTGACTTGTAATTTCACAGCCCGGCCCTACCATGGAGGTCTGTGTTGTAGTGCCAAGCCCAAACCGGTGTTTGTGCGGCGCGCACACTTTCTCTGGAGTTGATATGAAACGCATTCTTTTACTCGTGCTCACCAATGTGCTGATTGTGGTGGTACTGGGTATCGCGGCCAGCCTCTTGGGCGTGAACCGCTATCTCACCAGCAATGGCCTGAATCTAAGTCTGCTGCTGGGCTACGCACTGCTCATCGGTTTTGGTGGCGCCTTTATTTCGCTGCTCATCAGCAAACCCATGGCCAAGTGGAGCTCGGGCGTGCAGGTGATTGCGCAGCCGCAAAACGCCGATGAGGCCTGGATTGTGGAAACCGTGCGCAAATTTTCCGAAAAAGCCGGCATCGGCATGCCCGAGGTCGGCATTTTTGAAGGCGAGCCCAATGCTTTTGCCACCGGCGCCTTTAAGGATTCGGCACTGGTGGCCGTGTCTACCGGACTGCTAGCCGGTATGACACGCGAGGAAGTGGAAGCGGTGATCGGCCATGAAGTGGCGCACATCGCCAATGGCGATATGGTGACCATGACGCTGATCCAAGGCGTGATGAACACTTTTGTGGTTTTCCTCAGCCGCGTTATCGCCTACGCGGTGGATAGCTTTTTGCGCAAAAACGATGAGCAAAACAGCGGCCCCGGCATGGCTTACTTCATCACCTCCATCCTGCTCGATATCGTGTTGGGCTTTGCCGCAGGCATGGTGGTGGCCTGGTTCAGCCGCCAGCGCGAATTCCGCGCCGACGCAGGCGCTGCGCAATTGATGGGGCGCAAGCAACCCATGGTCAATGCGCTGGCCCGCCTGGGCGGCATGTCGCCGGGCGAACTGCCCAAGAGCGTGGCCGCTTTTGGCATTGCCGGTGGTATCGGGCAGTTGTTCAGCACCCATCCGCCGATTGAAGAGCGTATCGCAGCATTACAAAAGGCCTAAGCGCGGCGGGCATACCAAGGCGGTAGGTGCCGCCTACTCCCTTGCATATCCGCGCCATGCACTGTGCTTTTGGCCGCTTTTTTGTGCTGGCCGTAGCCCTGCGGGCTCTGTTTAGACGCGCTGCGCTTTAAGCAGGTCTAAGGCCAAGGCCTCGGCCACGCGGATGCCATCTACCCCGGCCGACAAAATGCCACCGGCATAACTGGCCCCTTCGCCCGCTGGATACAGGCCGCGTACATTGCTGCTTTGCAAGTCCTCGCCCCGCGGCATTTTCAAGGGGCTGGAAGTGCGTGTTTCTACACCGGTCAGCAAGGCGTCTTCCATATCAAAGCCTTTGATCTTGCGCCCGAACACCGGTAGCGCCTCGCGAATGGCGGCAATCGCATAGTCTGGCAAGCTCGGGGCAAGGTCCACCGGTGTGACGCCAGGACGGTACGAGGGCGTCACAGTGCCCCAGCCATTGGACGCCTTGCCCGCTAAAAAGTCACCCACCCGCTGGCCCGGCGCTTGGTAATTGGCACCCCCCAACTGATACGCCGCCGATTCCAAACTGCGCTGCAAGACCATGCCTGCCAAGGGATGCACATGGGCATGCGCAGCCTCTAAATACGCGCTAGCAAGGATTGGCATGGATGCGGGTTTGGCATCGCGCATGGCCTGCGCTTGCGCGGCATAGCGTGTGCCATCGACTTCGCCAAAGGCGGCGGTAAAGCTGGCCGTATCTTGCGGATAGTCGGCAGGTTCGATGCCGACCACGATACCGGCATTGGCGTTACGTTCGTTGCGCGAATACTGGCTCATGCCATTGGTCACCACACGGCCTGCTTCACTGGTGGCGGCGACCACGGTGCCGCCAGGACACATACAAAAGCTGTACACGCTACGCCCATTGCTCGCATGGTGTACCAGCTTGTAATCGGCAGCGCCAAGCAAAGGGTGGTCGGCATGGCGACCCCAGCGCGCGCGGTCTATCACGCCTTGCGGATGCTCAATACGAAAGCCGATAGAAAAAGCCTTGGCCTGCATCGCCACGCCACGGTCATACAACATCGCAAATGTGTCGCGTGCGCTGTGGCCTAGCGCCATCACCACGTGGCTGGCGGGGATTGCATACACACGTCCGGACGCCGCATCGCAGACCTGCAATGCGTCCACCCTATGCCTACCGGCAGGGTTGCCCGCTGCGCTCTGCAATTGAACATCCACCACCTGCTGCCCAAAGCGCACTTCACCGCCCAAGGATTCGATACGTGCGCGCAGGTTTTCCACCACCTTGACCAGTTTGAAGGTACCGATATGTGGATGCGCTTCGTACAAAATTTCAGGTGGTGCACCGGCCTGCACTAACTCGGTCATCACTTTGCGGCCCAAGTAACGCGGGTCACGGATCTGACTCCACAACTTACCATCCGAAAACGTGCCGGCGCCGCCTTCGCCAAACTGCACATTGCTCTGCACATGCAAGGTGTTTTTGCGCCACAAGTCCCAGGTGTCTTTGGTGCGCTGGCGCACCATAGGGCCACGCTCCAGCACCAGAGGCTTAAAGCCCATTTGCGCCAGAAGCAAAGCGGCAAACATACCGCAGGGCCCAAAACCTCCGACCACAGGACGAGAGTGCAAATGGACCGGCGCCATGGCCGGGGCCCGGTAAGCCATATCCGGGGTGGCCGCGATATGCGCATGATTTGCATGCTGCGCCAATAAGCGCACTTCACCGCCCAAGGATTCGATACGTGCGCGCAGGTTTTCCACCACCTTGACCAGTTTGAAGGTACCGATAT
>CAMCJY010000150.1 GCA_945875225.1 Comamonas sp. lk
TGGAGCAACTTTATGCCCAGGCCCACGACAACGGCTTGGCCGGTATGGACCAGGCGGCCCTGTTTGCTCAATTGGCTCGCCGCAATAATATGGCTTAAGACGGTAGTCCTAGCGCAGGACGCCGGCCCCCTTAGCACTCGGGTTACCTACTCGTACGCCAAAAGTAGGCCCTTGAATCGGGCCCCGCTAGGTTTCAGCCCGAGGCGTTTTGATCCTGAGAATCAGGCTCTAGAGCGACCAGCAGGGCCGCGCCGGCAATCAAGGCGGCACCGGCCCATTCACCAGCGTCCAGCATCGCGCCGCCGATGAGTGTGGCCGAGAACAAGGCCATGGCAAGTTCGGCAATCCCGAGCACGCCAGAACGCCCCGCCTCCATGCGGGTCACACTCCATTGCCAGGTTACCGTCGCCAAAGCCAGCCAGCCAATGGCATAAGCCGCCAAATAGGCCCAGACGCTGACCGACAAGGCGGGCAACACCAAGGCGGCGCTTCCTTCCTGCAAGGCTAGCAACAGTGCCGAAGTAAGCATGCAACCCAGGAACAGTGCAATTGTTTTGCTAGCAGTAGGAATGGACTGCGCATGACGCGCGACCACGTTGTTTGCCGAGAAGGCCAGGCCGGCAGTCAGGGCCAGGAAGTCGGTCCAGCCCAAAGGAGCGGCGAACGATTGATCGCCGCCGACGATCAACAAAACCCCACCCAACGCACAGGCCAGTGCTGCTAGGCGGCGCTTGGTAATGCGTTCGCCTAAAAAAACTCTCCCGCCCAACACACCCCATACCGGCGCGAGGTAAAACAAAAGCGCCACGCGGACCACATCGCCGGCCAGCAAGGCGCTGATGTAGGCGGTATTGCCCCACCCTCCCACCAGGGAAAGCAGCAAAAACAGGGGTACGCAATGTCTCCATTGCGCATACTCGCGCACCAATAGCGGCAAACTGATCAGCCCCAAGCCGCCAAAAGTCAAGAAGGCGACCATGGGGCCTAACAAGCCTTGCCCCGCAAAGTACTTCAGCGGCAGCCACGCCAAGCCCCATAGAGACGCCGAAAAAATCAGCACCCAAACCGGCAACATGGGGCTTGTGCGTCTGCCCCCGTCAGATTGCAGACGCATCGGCATCATGTGTGTGACTAAAACAATCCCGATATTTTTCCGTCGTCATCGATATCGATGCGCATGGAGGATGGCTCTTTGGGTAAGCCTGGCATGGTCATGATGTCGCCGCAAATCATCACGACAAATTCCGCCCCTGCCGACAGGCGCACTTCGCGGACGTTGACCGTATGTCCAGACGGCGCAGCGCGCAACTTAGGGTCGGTCGAAAAAGAATACTGCGTCTTGGCAACGCACACCGGGTAATGTCCAAAACCATCGGTCTGAAGTTTGGCAATTTTGGCGCGTACCGCACTATCGGCAGAGATATCCGCTGCACCATAGATCTTGGTCGCGATAGCTTTCATTTTGTCCCATAAGCTGTCTTCGTCAGCGTACACAAACTTGGTTTTCGCGGTACCCGACTCCGCCAGCTTGACCACCATATGCGCCAGTTCCTCCGCGCCTTTACTGCCTTCAGCCCAATGGCGGGCCACCACCACTGGCACGCCCATCGCGTCCATGTGGGCGCGCAGCGCGTCGAGCTCTTCGGCGGTGTCTGATGTGAAGTGGTTGATAGAGACCACGCACGGCAGTCCATAGTTCTCACGCATGTTGTGCACATGGCGCTCCAAGTTAGCGATACCGCGCTTGACCGCTTCCACATCGGGCGTGTTGAGGTCTTTGGCCTCGACACCCCCATGGTGCTTGAGGGCACGCAGCGTAGCGACGACCACGCCGGCGTCCGGGCGCAGGCCCGATTTACGGCACTTGATATCGATGAACTTTTCCGCACCCAGGTCGGCACCAAAGCCGGCCTCCGTGACCACGTACTCGCCCAGCTTGAGCGCAGCTTTTGTGGCCGTGACGGTGTTGCAACCGTGGGCGATATTGGCAAAAGGCCCACCATGAATGATGGCAGGGTTGTTCTCCAAGGTTTGCACCAGGTTGGGTTTGATAGCGTCTTTCAGGAGCGCGGCCATGGCCCCCTGCGCGTGGAGGTCACGCGCTCGAATCGCTTGCTGATCGCGGGTGTACCCAACGATGATGTTGCTTAAGCGCTCTTTGAGGTCTTTGCGCGAAGTCGCCAGGCAGAAGATTGCCATGACTTCGGAAGCGACGACGATGTCAAAACCGTCTTCGCGAGGGAAACCGTTGCCCGGCCCCCCGAGCGAAACCACGGTGGTGCGCAGCGCGCGGTCATTCATATCCATGACACGGCGCCACACTATGCGGCGCGCATCAAAGCCAAGGCTGTTGCCGTGGTGAATATGGTTGTCCATGAGCGCGGCCAGCAGATTGTGGGCCAGCGCAATGGCGTTGAAGTCGCCGGTAAAGTGCAGGTTGATGTCCTCCATCGGCACCACTTGGGCGTAGCCGCCGCCAGCAGCGCCACCTTTCATGCCAAAGACGGGGCCTAGCGAGGGCTCGCGCAGGGCGATAACGGTGCGCTTGCCGATACGATTAAGCGCATCACCCAGGCCCACGGTCGTCGTGGTTTTACCCTCACCGGCGGGGGTGGGGCTTATGGCCGTCACCAAGATCAGTTTGCCATCAGGCCCGGTTTGCTGGTTCAGCCAGTTCAGGTCAATCTTGGCTTTGTAATGCCCATAAGGCTCCAATGCCGTCAAGGGAATATGCAGCCGCTCCTGGGCCATTTGCAAAATGGGTTGCAGCGTTGCCGCCTGCGCAATGTCGATATCTGATAGGGCCATAAATTCTCCTTGAGTAAATTAGTTAACTGCTTTATTTCAATGGGATACAAAAATGCTTGCGTACCGCTTTCTCGATCTTCCAGGTGCCTTTGAAATTTGCCTCAATGACAAACGCATCGCCCGGCCCCACATGGATCGGCACGCCGCCGTCCGGGGTGATGGTGATTTCGCCCTCCATGATGTGGACGAATTCGTAGGCTGCATAGGTGGCGTGGTAGCTGCCCGGCGTGGCTTCCCAGGTGCCAGAAATCATGCGGCCGTCGTGTGAGGTATGTTGCACCCAGGTTTTCATAGTGGGGGTGCCTTCGGTTACCACCCAACCGTCTAAATTGGCGGTACTGGGGTTGGCATCGGGGGCGGGGAATCGGACGGCTGTGGGATGGCTCATGCTTGGTCTTTCGTGGTGCGGGCTCGTGCTGGCGCTTTGGGCTGCACAGGCAAAAAAATTTGCGCCCCGTTTTGACGGGGCGGTGGGGGTTGGCGGCGGTGCGTCCTCAATCCTGAGCAGTGCGACGCTTTTTGTCCTTGTCGTAGAAAGGCATTTCGTGGGCAATGGCATTGACCTCCCCGTCAGGACCGTGCACCGTCAGCGCAGTCCCTTGCACACATACAGGTACATCCAAGCGTGCAATCGCAACCGACCAATAGTTTAGCGGCGAATACATCGGGCAGGTAACTACGCCCACTTTTTTGTCGCCCTGATAGACCAGGCTGCCTTCTGACGCCGCCTTGCTACTGTCCAGCTTAAGCCCAAACAGTTTGAAGCGCTCTTTGCCCTTGAGCCGGTAGTGCTCCTGCGCACCGCGAAAACCTGTCTTCGGCCGCATGTTCTCGGCATGGGGAATGGCAGGACTGCTTGCCCCCACGGTGGCAGGGTCAATGTACGACGCGAGCGGTAATTACACGTCGGCACTGGGGACCGCCATTGCGCTGACTGGCCTAGCTTGTGCCCTAACTTTAGTCAAGCCTGGCGTCCGTTGGCACTGACGCAGCGGTGGTATTTTGATCTGCCAAGTACCTACCGCCCAAGGCGGGGGTACCAACCGGCTAGGACCGAATTGCGTCCACGCCAGACTGGGACCCGCCAAGCACTCTAAGGTTCTTGTTAACCCGCGCTGCGAGCAGGGCGCTTTTTCGCATCACGGGGTACAAATACTTTGCCACCATTGCCGGGTTTGGCAAAGCCAGCAGGCTTCCTGGGTGCGAAGTCGGCACGGGGTGCGAAATCCTTGCGCGGCGCAAAGTCGGCACGCGGGGCACTGGCGTCCGCACGGGGTGCAAAATCACGTCGAGGCGCAAAGTCGCCACGGGGTACACCAGCGTCAGCGCGAGGGGCAAACTCACGACGCGGGGCAAAGTCGCCACGCGGTGCGCCTTGGCCGGCAAAGCGGTCATTAAAACCGCCCTTGCGCTCGTAGCTGAAGCCTTCGCGGGCAGCGCCGCGAAATTCGCGGGTACCCGCATCGGCAAAACCGCTACGGCGTTCGCCACCGCCAAAGCCGCCTTCACGCGGACCGGCAAAACCACGGCCAGGGCCACGGGCATCGCGGCCACCGCCACCATTGCGCGAAGCAAAACCGGGGCGCGGTGCTTCGGGAATGCGTTGCTTAGGCTCTAAACCAGTCACCACTTCAGCTTTGATGGGCTGGCGGGTATAGGCCTCGATGTCAAAAATCTTGCGGCGGTCACGCAGTTCGGCAAAGGTGATCGCCAAACCGTCGCGCCCTGCCCGGCCGGTACGGCCGATACGGTGGGTGTAGTCCTCCGCCTTCATGGGCAGACCAAAATTAAATACATGGGTAATCGTGGGCACGTCGATGCCGCGCGCGGCTACATCGGTCGCCACCAGGATTTGTACCTGACCCTGGCGCAGCGCCATGAGGCGGCGGTTGCGCAAGCCTTGGCTCAGCGCGCCATGCAGGGCCACGGCGTCAAAGCCGTCTTGCTGCAAGTCGTTGGCCAAGCCGTCACATTCAATTTGGGTGCTGGCAAAAACAATGGCCTGATTGATACCGGTGTCGCGCAGCCAATGGTCCAGCAACTTGCGCTTGTGCTGGGCGTTATCGGCCCAGTACAAAACCTGCTTGATATTGACGTGTTTTTCCTGCGGGTTGTCGATGCTGACGCGCTGGGGTTCGCGCATCACGCGGGCGGCCAATTGCTGGATGCGCGGCGCAAAGGTAGCGCTGAACATCATGGTTTGCTTACGGTCGATGGTGAGTTGGTTGATTTCGGCCAGGTCATCGGAAAAGCCCAAGTCCAGCATGCGGTCGGCCTCGTCGACCACCAGAAACTGCACCTGGTCCAGTTTGATCTGCATAGAGCGCTGCAAGTCCAGCAGGCGGCCGGGCGTGGCCACGACCAGATTGGCATTCTGCAGCTTGGCAATTTGCAACTGGTAAGGCATGCCGCCCACGATGTTGGCAACCCGCAGGCCACGGCAATGTTGCACCAAGTCGATAGCGTCATGCGCCACTTGCTGGGCCAGTTCGCGGGTGGGGCAGACAATCAGTGCGCCGGGGGTAGGCGCTTTGAAATTACGCGCATTGGTCGGATCTTTGCGCTTGGCTCGCTTTGGGGGGGCTTCGCCTTTAGCAGCGGCTTGCGCCACAGCTTCTTCGTAGGCTTGACGCTCGTCGGCTTCAGCCTGCGCCATTTGCTTCAGCAGGGTATGCAACACCGGTAGCAAAAACGCGGCGGTCTTACCGCTGCCGGTTTGACTGGAGACCATCAGGT
>CAMCJY010000151.1 GCA_945875225.1 Comamonas sp. lk
GAAAACGCCAAATCCGCACGCGCCTTTCTCAAACGCATAGGCGACGTCAGCCCGCTTTGCGCCAGTATTCAGGAGCAGCAATTACAGGAACTACCGCGCGAGGTCCATAAAAAAGGGGATGTCGGCTTTGATGCGCGTAGCTTGCTCGCGCCGGCTTTGCAGGGTCTGGATATGGGTTTACTCAGCGAAGCGGGCATGCCGGCGATAGCCGACCCGGGCGCCTCGGTGGTGCGCGCGGCCCACACACTGGGTGTCGAAGTCCAACCCTTGATTGGCCCGGTATCCCTGATGCTGGCGCTGGCTGCCAGTGGTCTCAATGGGCAGACCTTTGCCTTTGTGGGCTATGTGCCCAGCGAACCTTCTTTGCGCGCCCAGCGCATCAAGGCCCTGGAAATGCTGGCCTTAAAGACCGGGCAGACGCAAATGTTTATCGAAACGCCCTACCGTAACGAAGCCTTATTGCGCACGCTGTTGGAGGTCCTGCAAGCGGACACGCGCCTGGCGGCTTCTATGGGTTTAACTTTAGAAAAATGCCGCCACTACAGCGGTACACCGGCCGACTGGAAGCGGGAACGCTGGGCACTGAACAAGCAGACTCCTGCGGTGTTCGCCATCGGCCCTTAAGGCCAAGGGCCGCTCGGGTCTGGCTTGGTACCTAGCGCAGCCCGGGTGCGTAGCGCAAAGCGCTGGCCATAGATTCGCCCATCGACGCGCCAAAGCGCTTGACCAAACGTTCGGCCACGTTTTCGCGACGCGTGTAATCGATGATTTCGGGCGCTTTGACGACTTCGCGGGCCACGTAATCGAGGTTCCCCAAATGATCCGCCAAGCCCATATTTACCGCCTGTTCGCCCGTCCAGAATAAGCCGCTAAAGGTTTCCGGCGTCTCCTTCAATCGGTCTCCCCGTCCGGCTTTGACAGCGCCAATGAACTGCTGGTGAATTTGGTTCAGCATGGACTGAGCGAATTCTTTTTGCTTTTCCGTTTGCGGGCTAAAGGGATCGAGAAAACCTTTGTTCTGGCCTGCGGTCATCAAGCGGCGCTCCACGCCCAGCTTGTCCATCAGGCCCGTGAAACCAAAACCGTCCATCAATACGCCGATGCTGCCCACCACGCTGGCCTTGTCCACAAATATTTGGTCGGCGGCAACAGCAATGTAATAAGCCGCAGAAGCACAAGTCTCTTCCACCACCACATACACAGACTTTTTGTGCAAGGCCTTGAGACGTCGGATCTCGTCATTTATGATGCCCGCCTGTACCGGGCTACCGCCGGGCGAATTGATCAGCAAGACTATAGCTTGCGCGCCCGGGTCCTCAAACGCACTGCGTAGAGACGAAATCACCGCCTCGGCACTGGCATCGGCGCCCGAGGCGATCTCGCCCTTGATTTCCACCACCGCCGTGTGCGCACGGGTGACGTCGGCGTTATGCATGCTGCCGGTGCGGTCCATGCCCAACCAGATCAGTGCGGCAAAAAACAAAAGCCAGGCCAGGCGCATGCCGTATTTCCAGCGCCGAGCAGCGCGCTGCTCGGTGAGGCTGTCTTGCATCCACTTTTCGATGAAGCTACGCTCCCAGGCTGAGCCGGCGGCGCCAGGCTGGCTATCGTTCGCTTGCGCTGCAGCGGCCTCTTGGGTGGGCTTGGGCGCTGCGGGATCGGTAAAAACGGGCTCTGTCATAGGAGATTAGTCTGCGGTAGTAATTGAGGTCCAGTATGCCAGCCTACCAAGCCGTCCTGCTCAAAGAGGTCAATTTTGACCAGGGCGCCACGGCAGGGGCCATTCATACAACGTCCGGTATCGGGTGCGTACAGCGCGCCATGGGTGGCGCAAATCAACCACTGGCCGGTGGTATCAAAAAAACGGTTCGCCTGAAAGTCCATTTCCATGGCGACGTGACTGCAGCGATTCAGGTAAGCGTGCACTTCTCCCCTGAAGCGGATGGCAAACGCCCAGCAACTTTGCCCTTGGTACAACACGTCAAAGGGCACCGCCAAGCCACCTTCTTGTAGGTCAGCAGAATCACATAGCGGGATTAGCGTGGAGGTCAAGCGTTTTCCAGCATCCAGCGGTGCAGGCTCTGGGCCGAGTCAGCAATATACAAGGGCTTGAGTGCTGCCAAGGCGCTGGCGTCATGGGCCCCGTAGTTCACACCCACGCTGGCGCAGCCGGCATTGGCTGCCAGTTGCAAGTCGTGTGTGGTATCGCCCACCATCAAAGTGCGCTCGGGCG
Organism: Comamonas sp. lk; assembly: GCA_945875225.1. Lineage (GTDB taxonomy): Bacteria > Pseudomonadota > Gammaproteobacteria > Burkholderiales > Burkholderiaceae_C > Allorhodoferax. The sequence continues at coordinate 2,234 of CAMCJY010000151.1, forward strand.
ACACACCCATTTCCGCCATCAACTCATGCAGCATGCGTGGATGCGGCTTGCCCGCCGTTTCATCAGCGGTACGACTGGCATGGAACAGGTCTTTCAGTTCCACATGCGCCAAGGCCTGGTCCAGCCCCCAACGGCTTTTGCCGGTGGCCACCGTCAGGAAATACTGGCGCGCTTTCAATTCCGCCAGCATCTCCAACACCCCGGGGAACAAGGTGATCTGGTCCTGCTCGCGACCGTAGTGGTGTTTATAGCGTTCACCCAGCAAGGGGTATTTCTCCTTGGGCACATCCGGCGCCGCGTGGGCCAAAGCCTGGCCCAGGCCTAAACCGATCACGTAGGCTGCATCCTTGTCGCTCGGTACGCTTCCACCCACATCGCGCACCGCGCCCTGGATAGCGCGCACGATAATGGCCGTCGAGTCAAACAGGGTGCCATCCCAATCGAAAGCGATCAGGTCAAAACGGCGCTTGGAAACAGAATTCATAGGGCATCAGGCTGCTTGGCAGCATTGGCAAAGGCGTCGATGGTAGCAAGCGCAGCTGGCAGGCGTGCTTGCAAAAAAGGCAGCAGTTCAGCGGCCAGCGGCGCGTGCAAGTGCAGGTCCTCGCCACTGGCCGGATGGGCAATTTGCAAGCGCCAGGCATGTAAAAACATGCGCTTAAGCGGCACCGCGCAGCGCGCCCAGGCTTTGTTGTCTTCGAAATTACCGTATTTATCGTCCCCCGCAATCGGCAAGCCTTCGGAAGCCAGGTGCACCCGAATCTGATGCGTACGGCCGGTTTTGATGGTCACCGCCAACAAAGTCATAGGCTGCGCCGCGCCCGACGCGCTGCGCGCCAGCACCTTCACCAAGGTCACCGAGGGCATGCCGTCCGGGTCGTCATGCGCAACCACTTTGACGCGGCGCTCGCCCTCGCCTGCGCCACCCGCACTTTCCAACAAGTATTTATGCAGCGGCTTGTCCAAGACTTTTTTATGCGCGGGCCAATCGCCCGACACCAAAGCCAAATAGGTTTTACCGGTTTGGCGCTGGCGGAACTGTTCCTGCAAGTTTTTGAGCGCGCTGCGCTTCTTGGCGACCAGCAAAATGCCGCTGGTTTCCCGGTCCAGGCGATGCACCAACTCCAAAAAACGCGCTTGGGGCCTGGCCATGCGCAGCTGCTCGATGACGCCAAAGCTCACACCCGACCCGCCATGCACCGCCACGCCCGCGGGTTTGTCCAGCGCCACAAAAGCGTCGTCTTCGTGCACAACGGTAAAGCTGCGGCTGGGAGCGGCTTGGGCCGATAGTGCGGCCATGGCGTCGGCCTTGTCCTGCGCCCGCTCAGACACCCGCACCGGCGGCAGCCGGACCACATCCCCAGCCTGCACCCGGGTATCGGCGCCCGCGCGGCCCTTGTTCACCCGCACCTCGCCGCTGCGGATGATGCGGTAAATATGCGTCTTGGGCACGCCTTTGAGCTGACGCATCAGGTAATTGTCCAGCCGCTGAGCGGCCTCATCCTCGCTCACCGTCAGCCACTGCGCGGCCGGTGCGGCAGGGCTGGCCGGGACCCCGGCGGGCGCTTCGGGTTTGACCCCTATAATGTGTTTCACTAGCGACTTGCTGTAAGTGGTTGATTTGGTTGGAGTTTAGTCCACACCCCCGCAAACAGCCCCGCTAGAAGGTCGATGCCGCCCCGCCGCATAGCCCGCAAACCACCGCTCAGCTGCGTGTGGTGGCCGGCACGCAGCGGGGTCAAGCCTACGAATTGAACCACTGAATCGGAATACCCCAAACCCCCAGATCCATTTTTCTGGGGGCGGAATGCAACGAGATGTTTGTGTTGATGCAACTGATAAACCTGTGCCTGCGGAGCGTTAGCGTTCCGTTCTTGGGCCCGCGTCGGCTGTTTAAAACCTTGGCCCAGCGCCAAGCGCATCCCCTCGTCACCATCCCTGCGCCTATGCTTCGTCGCCTTGTGTAGGCGAAGTTCTCCGGCAATTCCTCCACAGTTCAATCCGTTCGTCCAGGCATCGTTTGCCCCTTTTGGGCAGGTGATAACTATTAAAGGACCACAGCATGAAACGGATGCTAATTAACGCAACCCAGGCCGAAGAACGCCGCCTGGCGATTGTGGATGGACAAAAACTACTCGACTATGAAATCGAGATCGAGGGGCGCGAACAGCGCAAGGGCAATATTTACAAAGCCGTCGTGACCCGGGTGGAGCCCTCGCTCGAAGCCTGTTTTGTGGACTACGGCGAAGACCGCCACGGCTTTTTGCCTTTCAAAGAAATCTCTCGCCAGTACTTCAAAGAAGGCGTCTCGGTCAGCCAGGCGCGCATTCAGGACGTGATCCGCGAAGGCCAGGAGCTACTGGTCCAGGTGGAAAAAGAAGAGCGCGGCAACAAGGGCGCGGCCCTGACGACCTATGTCTCCCTGGCCGGCCGCTATGTGGTGCTGATGCCCAACAACCCGCGTGGCGGTGGCGTCAGCCGGCGCATCGAGGGTGAAGACCGCTCGGACCTAAAAGAGGCGCTGGACCAGCTCGAATACCCCAACGGCATGAGCATCATCGCCCGCACCGCCGGTATTGGCCGCAGCGCGCCTGAGTTGCAATGGGACTTGAACTACCTGCTCAAGCTTTGGAACGCCATCGACGGCGCATCCAAGAGCGGCAAAGGCGCTTTCCTGATTTACCAGGAATCGAGCCTGGTCATCCGCGCCATCCGCGACTATTTCAACCACGACATCGGCGACATCCTGATCGATACCGACGATGTGTATGAACAAGCCCAGCAGTTCATGGCCCACGTCATGCCCGAGCATGCGGCCCGCGTGAAGCGCTACCGCGATGACGCGCCACTGTTTAGCCGCTTCCAGATCGAGCACCAGATCGAATCGGCCTATGCACGCACCGTGCAACTGCCCAGCGGCGGCGCTATCGTGATCGACCACACCGAGGCGCTGGTCAGCGTGGACGTGAACTCGGCGCGCGCGATCAAAGGCGGCGACATCGAAGAAACCGCTACCCGCACCAACTTGGAAGCCGCTGACGAAGTAGCGCGCCAAATGCGTTTGCGCGACTTGGGCGGCCTGATCGTGATCGACTTTATCGATATGGAAGAAAGCCGCAACCGCCGCGAAGTGGAAAGCCGCTTGCGCGACGCGCTGCGCCAGGATCGCGCCCGCGTGCAGTTTGGCACCATCAGCAAATTTGGCTTGATGGAAATGAGCCGCCAGCGCTTGCGCCCGGCCCTGTCTGAAGGCGCATCCATCCCCTGCCCGCGCTGCGGTGGTTCGGGCCATATCCGCG
>CAMCJY010000152.1 GCA_945875225.1 Comamonas sp. lk
CCGAGGCGCGCACGCGCTGCGGCGTTGCCGCGGCCGCCGTTTGCGCTTTGGCGGCGGCGGGCGCTGCGCTCGGCATAACCGGCGTATCCACAGCGGCAGCCATGGCCTGCGGGTTCAATGCCGGCGTACGGGCATAGGCTTCGCTGGCCGCGTCCAAGGGGTTTGCGGTGAAAGCCTGTAGTGAGGCCGGTTTTACTTCTTCATCCCAAGTCAACATAAGAGTTCCAATATTTATAAATTAGTACAGCAGGGTCTGGCGTGCCAGTAAGTTGCTAAGTCAGTGCTTCAATTTCAGGTCGGTCATTCGAATCCGCACTGCTTCATTGGCAGGCTTCGCAGGTGGGATCGTCTACGCCGCAGAATTTGATATCCGTCGCCGCGCTGCTGCTCATTTCCATTTGCTGCTGGACCACCGCCGCTGCGGCTGCCAGCAATGACCCGCCCGAGGGCGCGGTAGCTTGCGTTGAGGACACTGAGTTCATACGACCCGAACTGACGGTGGATTTCTCCGCATGCGTGGCCGACATGGTGCGCAAATAATAGGTGGTTTTCAGACCGCGCAGCCAAGCCAGTTTGTAGGTTTCGTCTAGTTTTTTGCCCGAAGCACCAGCCATATAAATATTGAGCGACTGGGCTTGGTCAATCCACTTCTGACGACGCGCTGCAGCTTCCACCAGCCAACGGGTTTCTACTTCAAACGCGGTGGCATACAACTGCTTGATTTCATGCGGAACCCGGTCCATGGGACTGAGCGAGCCATCAAAGTGTTTCAGGTCCATCACCATCACGTCATCCCACAAACCAATGCGCTTGAGATCGCGTACCAGATAACTGTTGACGACCGTGAATTCGCCCGACAAATTCGATTTGACTGACAAATTACCAAAACAAGGCTCGATCGACGCGTCCACGCCGATGATGTTGGAAATAGTTGCCGTTGGGGCGATAGCCACACAGTTGGAATTGCGCATGCCGTCCTTGGCAATTTTGCGGCGTAGCGCGTCCCAGTCCATGGTCGATGAGCGGTCCACCTCAACATAGCCGCCGCGCTCTTTGGCCAACATGTCCAGCGTATCCAGGGGCAAAATTCCACGATCCCACAAAGAGCCTTTGAAACTGGAATAGCTGCCACGCTCACGCGCCAGCTCGGTCGATGCCCAGTAAGCGTAATAGCTGATGGCCTCCATGGAGGTATCTGCAAATTGCACCGCGGCGTCGCTGGCATAGGGTATGCGCAAGGAATACAGACTGTCCTGAAAAGCCATCACACCCAGTCCTACCGGACGGTGGCGTACGTTCGAATCGCGGGCTTTTTTGACTGCGTAGTAATTGATATCAATCACGTTATCGAGCATGCGCATGGCCGTGGTGATCGTGCGCTTGAGTTTGTCATGGTCCAAAGCGCCATCTTTGATGTGCTGCAGCAAATTAACCGATCCCAGATTGCAGACTGCCGTCTCGGTATCTGAAGTATTGAGTGTGATTTCAGTGCACAAATTGCTGGAATGGACTACACCGGCATGCTGTTGGGGCGAACGGATATTGCAGGCGTCCTTGAAGGTAATCCAAGGGTGCCCAGTTTCAAACAACATCGTCAGCATCTTGCGCCACAGGTCACTGGCTTCCAAAATACGTGCTGGTTTAATTTCACCGCGGGCGGCCTGCTGTTCATAGGCCACATAGGCGGTCTCAAATTCGACGCCAAATTTGTCATGCAAATCAGGCACGTTAGACGGCGAGAACAAAGTCCACTGGCCTTTTTCCATGACGCGGCGCATGAACAAATCCGGTATCCAGTTGGCCGTATTCATGTCGTGGGTACGGCGGCGATCATCGCCGGTGTTCTTGCGCAACTCCAGAAACTCTTCAATATCCAGGTGCCAGGTTTCCAAGTAGGTGCACACCGCACCTTTGCGCTTACCGCCCTGGTTCACCGCCACAGCCGTGTCATTGACCACTTTGAGGAAGGGCACCACGCCTTGTGATTCGCCGTTGGTGCCTTTGATGCGTGAACCCAGCGCACGCACCCGTGTCCAATCATTACCCAGGCCGCCGGCAAACTTGGACAATAAGGCGTTTTCCTTGATGGATTCGTAAATACCATCTAAATCGTCCGGCACGGTGGTCAAGTAGCACGAAGACAGCTGTGAGCGCAAGGTGCCGCTATTAAACAGGGTCGGCGTGCTCGACATAAAGTCGAAGGACGAAAGAATCTCATAAAACTCGATAGCCCGGGACTCGCGCTCGGTTTCGTTGAGCGACAGGCCCATGGCAACGCGCATAAAAAAGGCCTGCGGCAATTCGATACGTGTCTTGTTGTGGTGCAGGAAGTAGCGGTCATACAAAGTTTGCAGACCGAGGTAGTCAAATTGATGGTCGCGCTCTGCCCGCAAGGCGCTGCCCAATCGCTTGAGATCGAAATGCAATAGCTTTTCGTCCAGCAACTCGTGTTGCACGCCTTTTTTAATGAAGTCAGGGAAGTAATCGACGTAGGCCTGCTGCATGTCTGCGGCGGGCACGTCTTGGCCCAAGACTTCGCGCGAAATCGTGTGAAAAAGCAATCGTGCGGTAGCGTAGGTGTAGTCAGGGTCTTTCTCGATCAAGGTACGCGCCGCCAAAATAGACGCCTTGTAGACCTCATCGACAGGCACGCCGTCGTAAAGGTTACGCAGCGTCTCGGCAATGATGGGATCGGCCTTGACTTCGGAGCCTAAATTCGAGCAGGCGTTACGGATGCGCTCGGTCAAGGCCTCCATGTCCAAGGCGACACGCTGCCCACGGTCCACCACATGCAAAGTCGGCGCAGCCGGCGCTGCTTGCACCTGCTGCTTGGCGCGTTCCTGTGTACGCCTTTCGCGGTACAAGACATAGGCGCGCGCCACCTCATGGTGGCCGCCACGCATCAAGCCGAGTTCCACCTGGTCCTGCACGTCCTCGATATGAAACGTTCCACCACCGGGACGCGAGCGCATCAGCGCGCGAATCACTTGCTGCGTCAAAGCATCCACCGTCTCGCGCACACTGGCCGAGGCCGCGCCTTGGGTGCCATGCACGGCCAGCGAAGCCTTCATGATGGCGACCGCAATTTTGTTCGGCTCGAAGGGCACCACCGCGCCATTACGGCGGATGATCTGGTAACTGGTCAGCGCGTTAAGGCTGGTTTCATTCGAAAAATGGGCGCTAAGCGGTACGGCCGTCGCGGGCGCTTGGGAAAGAGTCGAAATTGATTGCATGATTTGCTTTTTTTGATCCGAATAGAGGTCAACGAAGTCCGGCTGGATGAGGCACGGCGGGATGCATGGTGCGCACCGTCAACTGCCTGCCCACACTATATATGGTGTGCGGCCGGCTGGCAAGCCACTACAGGTAGTGTACCGGCTATGAATTCGATAAAAATAGTGCGGAAGCTGAAAGCCAAGCCAAGCAGGGGACTGTGCACAAGTATTCCCCCATCGCATGCGCAGCCCGCAAGGCCTGGTGTGGAAGTACTTTCAGCGACTAAATGTCGGCAGCGCAGGGGTTTTGCAGGCATCGGCTAAGCAACAGCGCCAATAGGCTGGACTTTACGAAAACGGCCCTGAGCCCTTTGCACTGTTTTGGGGCTTGTTACCAAAAAGCCAAGGGCCGAATTTTTTATCAGCCCGGCAGTTCCAAGTTCAATTGCGAGGCGACATCCGACAAACGATGCCATTCAAAACCTGGCCCTGGATCTATTTTCCGGCCGGGCGCCACATCGCTGTGACCGGCAAGGTGGCGCACAGGGTATTGTTCAGACAAGGCGCGCAGCAATATGCACAGGCCTGCGTACTGGGCGGGCTCAAAAGTATCGCCCTCCAGCCCCTCGAGCTCAACGCCAATCGAAAAGTCATTGCAGTTATCGCGCCTTTGAAAAGAAGAGGCTCCGGCATGCCATGCGCGATCCTCACAACTGACAAACTGCCACAAGGCGCCATCACGGCGAATCAAAAAATGTGCCGATACCTCGAGTCCCCGCAGGGTTTGAAAATAGGGATGGGCATCCCAGTCAAGCGTATTGGTAAACAAGCGCTCTACCGCGTCACCTGTGTACACGCCTGGCGGCAAACTGATGGAATGCAGCAGCACCAAATCCAACACCGCACCGGCCGGCCTTGCACCGAAGTTGGGGGAAGCGCAGTGCCGGGCGCCTGCGTACCAACCCAGCGCCCAGGCCAGTCCGTCTTTGGCAAAGCTCTGGTCCGAGGGCATGCGTTTTAATTTTTTGAGGCCGCGCCAGTGACGCGCTTAAGACTCATGCAGCCGCTTGTGCGCTGCACTGCAATACACACCGGACTCACCTTGCGTGGCCTCGTGAGCGACCACATGGGTGCCGCAATGGCTGCAGGCCAGCATCTCGATAGGGCGTTGCGGCGAACCGGATTTGGGCTCTCTGTCTTTGGCGGCCCGGCGGGTGCGCCATTGCCATGCAATCAGCAAAGCGAGCAGCAGCAACAGTAAATACTTCATACCGAACGGCCCAAAATCACTTCCAACACAAAGCGTGAGCCCACATAGGCCATAAACAAAAAGCCGGTTCCGGCATACAAAAGATAGACCGCCCGCTTACCGCGCCAGCCAAAGCGCGAGCGCCCTAGCAACAGGACCGCAAAAGTCAGCCAGGACAAGACAGAAAAAACGGTTTTGTGGTCCCAGCGCCAGGCATGTCCATGGCCATAGACCAAGTCACCGAATTCATAGCCCACGACCAGCGTCGCAGACAACAACACAAAACCGGCGGCAACAAAGCGATAGGTGAGCCGCTCCAAAGTGAGCAAGGGCAGCCCGCTTTGGGTTTCCACGCCCATACGCATACGCGCTTCAGCCCGGGTCATAAACCAGGCATGGACCGCCGCCGCGCCAAACAAGCCGTAACAGGAAATGGCCACCGCCATATGCAGCGGCAGCCAGGCCGAGGCCGTCACCGGCAAGACCTTGCCCGGGAAGAGCCAGGCCAAAACCACCGACAGGGCTCCCAAGGCGCTCAAGGCCCAGCGCGCCGGCAACTGCGGAAACACCTGACTCTCAACCGCATAGCTCGTGGCAATCAGCCAAGCCGTCACCGACAAGGCGGGTGCAAAACCAAAGCGCGTCGGTACCTCCACAAACGCCATTACCAGTGTCGCGGCGTGCGCCAGCCAAGCGATGGCGACCCAGGCGCGCGCGGCCGGTGCGCCCTGGCTGCGCGCGACCAGCGCTGGCCAAAGATAGGCCAGGACCGCCAGAATGCATAAGGCCGGGCCCGGGGACAATGCGCTGTCTAAAATCATGGTGACAGTTTAGCCTTTTGTCCCCCCGCCGGCGACTGGCTAGCGACTGCAGCCTCTGCCAATACCCCACACTGGAAACCTATGGCCTCCGCCCTTACTGACAAACTGTCCCGCCTGGTCAAGACTTTGCGAGGCCAGTCTCGCATCACCGAGGACAACGTAGGAGAGATGCTGCGCGAGGTGCGTATGGCCTTGCTAGAGGCCGATGTGGCGCTGCCGGTGGTGCGCGACTTTATCGCTCGGGTC
>CAMCJY010000153.1 GCA_945875225.1 Comamonas sp. lk
CAATCTGCCCCACACGCACGTGGATTTTTTGGATGATGGACGTCTCCAGCGGCTGCACCACGATATTGGGCAGCGGGTTGACCAGCCGCCCTTGGGCCACCACGATGCGCTCCACCTCCGAAAATGTCGCCCACAGGATAAACGCCAAAAAGGCCAAGGCCAACATATGGGTGGTGACGCGCAATACCCAGGGCAGCGGCGTGCGCTCGATCGCATCCGCGTCGGGGAGAAACTCCACCGCCGTCGCGTCCTTGGCTTTCTCAAGCTTGGGCTTTAAATGTGACTGGTCTGCTGGTTCCATAAGGTTTGGTAGGTTTCGCAGCGGGTCAGCAATTCACTGTGGCGCCCGCTGTCCATGAGTTGGCCGTTTTGCATCACCAAAATAGTGTGTGCATTGACTAATGTGGATAACCTGTGGGAAATCATGATCACCGTGCGACCGACGGCGATCTTGGACAGGTTATTGATAAAAATGCTCTCGCTTTCCGGGTCCAAGGCACTGGCAGCCTCATCCAGGAGCAGAATCGGTGGCCGCGTCAGCAAAGACCGGGCAATGGAGAGTCGCTGTTTCTGTCCGCCCGACAAATTGGAGGCGTTTTCCTCCAACAGGGTGTCGTAGCCCTGGGCCATGCGCTCGATAAATTCATCCGCACCAGCGGCCTGGGCAGCTGCGACGATTTCCTCGAAAGAAGCGTCGGCCTTGGCGATCATCAGGTTTTCGCGTACCGTGCCCCGAAACAAAAAGTTTTCCTGCAAAACCACGCCGATCTGGCGACGCAGATGCGAGAGTTCAATTTCGCGGGCATCTACCCCATCAAAACGCACTACGCCTTCTTGCAGCGGGTACAAACCCTGGATCAGCTTGGTCAAGGTGGTTTTCCCCGACCCGCTGCGTCCCACGATCCCCACCACCACGCCGGAGGGGATCGTAAAAGTGGCCCGGTTCAGCGCCAAATTGGTGGCACCGGGGTAGCGAAAGCTCACTTGCTCAAAGCGGATTTCACCCTCCAGTTGGGGCCGCAAACCGCCTGCGGCGCTGCGGCCTTCCGGCTGGCGGTTCATCACTTCGCCCAGCATGCGCACCGATAAAACTGTCTCCTGGTATTCGTTGACCAGGCCGACCATGGCGATCAGCGGCCCGGACACGCGGCCCGAAATCATCTGAAACGCAATCAGCGCGCCCACGCTCAGAGTTTGGTCAAAAACTTGCTGCGCACCGATCACAATAATGACCACTGGCAGCAACTTACCAAGGAAATCGGTTATCGCATTGCCGGTTTGGGACACACGTCCCACCCGGTAATGCATGGTGATGGCCTCGGCCGAACGCTGGTCCCAGACGCGGCGTAGGCTCGGCTCGATCGCCAGGGCCTTGACAGTGCGAATACCGTGGATGGTCTCGACCAGCATAGACTGGCGCTGGCCCTCTGCGGAGTACAGGGCATTGAGGCGGCGCTGGTAGGTGGGCACCATGGCAGCGATGATCGCACCAATGATCAGGGTGAACATCAGCACAATAAGTGCCAGTTGCACCGAGTAAGAAAACAGAATCGGTATAAAAATCAACAGCGAAATAATGTCCAGGCCGGTAAAGAAAATGCGTCCCGTTAGAAAATTGCGGATTTTTTCCAATTGCTGCATGTGCCGGGTTACCACGCCTGCGGAGGTGGTTTCGAAATAATCAATCGGCAAGGACAACAGGTGCGCAAAGGTGCGCCGTGTCAGGCGCATATCGATTTTGTTACTGGCTGCCAGTGTCAGCATTTGGCGCAAATAGCCAAAAATCGAATCAAAGGAAATAGCAATCACAATGCCCACGGCCAGCACCCACAGCGTGGTCTCGCTCTGGTGGGTTAGCACTTTATCGATCACCAGTTGGAAGAATATCGGCGAGGCCATGGCCAGCAGTTGCATAACCGCCGCTGCAATGAAAATGTCTCTAAAAGCTTCCTTCTGCTTCCAAATCTCAGGGATAAACCAGGAAAAACCGAATTTCTGCTCAGGATCGGTCAGCTTGTGCTCGCGTTTGAGCAAAATGACCTGGCCGCTCCACAAGTCTGCAAAACTGGATTCGTCCAGCAGCTGGACGGCCGCTTGTGCACTGGCCGGGTCGAGAATGGCAACCTGATCGGCCCCAGAAGCTTGCCGACTGATGCCCACCACGATCACCATGCCGCCCGAACGGGTGTAGGCGATAAAGGGGAAAACACCATCCTGGACGCGCAAGCCGTCCCAGGACAGCGCCTCGATCTTGGCTTTGAGCCCGATCTCGGTCGCCATGCGCAGCATGACCAAAGTGCCCGGCTCTTCCTTGCCTAAGGCATAGTCAGAAATCAGGCGCTCAGGGTTGACCTGCAGCCCATGGTGCTGCGCAATGGCTGTCAGGCATTGCACGCCGGTATGGGAAAACAGGGTTTCCGTGCTCATGGAGCAGCCCCTAGTCGCCCAAAAATAGACAAAACTGTCCCCACCCGTCGGATTTGGCGGGAAAAATCGTCGGTTTGCAGGCAATGCGATGTCATCAAACCACTTTCGGTGTCGGCTAATTCACAGGGATAAAAAGATTTGCAGCGGAAAAACCAGCTTGTCCGCGCAATCCTTAATGACATGCACGTTTCGAGCCAGCTAAGCGCTAACGAAGTTTGCGCTTAGGCTCTTACCCGCCCGCGATGGGGCCACACCGAGCTAACCAGGGGGTCGGGGGAGTGGATCGAAATGTTGTCAAATAACAACGATTGTTATGGGCAAGCCCGAACGGGCCACCGCAAGCGGGGCTGCTAAGCCAGCAGCGAGGCCAGGTGCGCCAGCGCAGCGGCCAGCACCAGGATCAAGGCAAGGCCGGTGCGCGGGCGTATCGCCATGCCAAAGACATGCTGCGTTGGCAGCGAAAAAGTCTGCGCAATCGCAGCGATCTTTAAGGGATGCACCTCAAAAAAACGCTGGTCGGTGGCCAGGATCATCATGTCGCGCCGGCTTCGATAGCGCACCATGCCGACAATTGACCAGCCCGGGTCGGGCGGCGTGTTCCAGGCGTCCACATAACCACCGGCCTGGCGCATCATCATCATCGGATGACCGCCAGAGCGAATCAGCGTCGGCACAAAGCCACTGAAATACTTTTGCACCATGTCGCGCGCGCTGTACATTTTTCCGGTCACCGGGTGCGCTATTTCATGCGGGTACAGGCGTACCAAATTGCACATCACAAATTCTTTGCCATCATCGGTTTCCATGAAGCGGCGCAAGACTTGCAAATCCGTATGCCGTGCACCAGGCGACTGCTCGGCACGGGCTACAAAAGCCTCTATTTCCGCTTTGCATAAAGGGCCGCGCCAGTTGTCGTACCAGGCCCGAAAAATTCCGTATAAAACCAATGCCATCGGCCATACCCACCATGCGCCATGAAAACCCAAATTAGCCATTTGTGTATGCCCCGTATCGCGCAAAGCGCATGCAAAACTACCACTGACAAGTGCGCGTGCTAGCGACGGCATCGTTGTTCCCCGCAAGAACTTTGAGTGTGCCACAGCGATTAGCTGCATCGGGCCACCACTGATGCATAGCGGACAGTGCAATTTGCGCCAAGCGCAGTGCCGCACGGGCTGGCGACTCATAATGCCGACTACAAAAGAAAAGGGACAAACAGCTATGAGCAACTGTTTGTCACCATGAACAAGCTGTCATTGCCCTACGAGCAAAAGGAAGAAGCATTTCGTCGTATGGTGTTCAACGTTGTGGGCAAGAACTGTGATGATCACACCAAGAACATTTCTTTTCGCCTGCGTCAAAGCTACCCATGGGAACTGGCGCCAACCTATGACATTTCTTTTGCCCATAATCCCAATGGGGAGTGGACTCACCAGCATCTAATGTCTATCAATGGGTGGTTCAAAGATTTCACACTTACAGACCTTCTGGCTCTGGCCAATCGCTTCGGCGTAGGCACAGGCGCCCAAGTGATCGACCAAGTGATCACTTCAATTTCATTGTGGCCAACCTTTGCAGATGAAGCTGGAGTACCAAAGCCCGTAGCCGTCAGCATCGCGAATTTCGATCTGCTGGACATGCGCAAGGCTTGATCCGGTGCGCGGCTCTTGCATTAATCAAACTCATGAGTTTGATTTAAATGGGGATACGCGATGGATACGAAAGTACTTACTGCCCATGTGCCGCTGCCACTGGCCAAAAAGATTGACGACTTGGCCGAACGACTGGATCGCCCACGCGCCTGGATCGTCAAGCAGGCCCTGGCTGCCTGGGTGAGCGAGGAAGAAGAACGCCACCGCTTGACCATGGAGGGTATGGCCGATGTCACCGCTGGTCGTGTGGTTGACCAAACGGATGTGGAGGCTTGGGCAGCCAGTCTGGCAACCGCTAGTCCATTGCCCGTGCCGCAACAATGAAGCTGAAGTAGTCCAACCAAGCTGTAGCCGATGTTGCGCGCCTCCACGACTTTCTGGCCCAGATGAATCCGACCGCCGCTGCTCGCGCCGCACAAACCTTGACGGTGGCACCCAGGCAGCTACTTGATCGGCCCCAAAGCGGCCGACAACTGGAACAATACTTGCCGCGCGAGGTGCGTCGCATCATCGTCGGCAACTACGAAATGCGCTACGAGTTGGTCGAATCGACAGTCTTCATCTTACGGGTCTGGCACACACGCGAAGAGCGCTGATTGGCGGGAAATGACTGGGAGTCGCTGACGAGCTCAAGAGGCAAACCGCGCGGTTGCGCGGCGTGGGCGCGGGCAAGACAAAAAATGGTGATACCTACCGAGACATGCCCTTGTCTAGCCGTGCAGTGGCAATCCTATCTGAACTGCCCAGACCGATCAAAGGCAAAGTCTTTCCGGTATCACAAAACTCCATCAAGCTTTCTTGGCAGCGATCAGTTGATCGCGCCAGACGAAGTTATGTGCACGAACAACTGAAAGTAGCTCTAATGGCCAATGGGCTTACAGGAGACTCTGTCATGGCACAGATTCGGGCTTTGATTTATCACAAAAAAGCGCCCCTCCCCCTCACACTTCAAACCATCAAGGAAATTGAAGCATCAGACAAAACCCTTGTTGATCTGCATTTTCATGACTTGCGCCATGAGGCTACGTCCCGCTTAGCGGACAAGCTACAACTTCATGAGTTGATGAAAGTCACCGGTCACAAGTCCAGTGCCATGCTGGCCAGGTACTACCATCCAAAAGCTACCGACTTGGCATTGAAACTCGGCTAGTTGAGGGAGTGCCTCTGGTCGATTGATTGCCAGGCATGCCGGTCGCCCGTCGGGCTCTAAATCCAAGGTGGTGCGCGAGGCGCGCCGCCCCCAATTGGGGAAGTGTCATGCGCCAGGCCCTATCCTCCTAACACGTATTCTTTAGGCTGCGTTATTCCCATTTGATAGCAAAATTCTCGCCAGCACAGGAGACATGTACACGGTAGCAACGCTTCTTGGGCATCCCAGTATTTCGTGTTCCCAAAAATATGTTGATATATGCCTTGCCATGTGCCAATATCAGCC
>CAMCJY010000154.1 GCA_945875225.1 Comamonas sp. lk
CTTTTGAGCACGATGTCGCTGGGCGCCTTTTGTTGTGCGGCGGATGTGGCCAGTTCGCCATAGCTGGCGCTGCGTTTGCTGGCGGCGTGGCTGACCGTACCTTGCTTGGCCACTAGCTCGCCCACCGGCACGCCCCAGCGCTGCGCGGCCGCCAGTTTGAGCATTTCGCGCGCAGTGGCACCGGCCTTGCGCATGACCAACTGCGAGCCGCGCGTGCCCTGGCTGCCGCCGGTACTAAAGGTGATATAGACCCTGTTGCGCGCGATGTGCTCGTTGACCGAGGCGAATTCCATGCGCACATCCTCCCAGCGGCATTCCAGTTCTTCGGCCAGCATCATGGGCAAACTGGTGCTGGTGCCCTGGCCCATCTCGGAGCGCGATACCTGGCAGAACACGTGGTTGTCGGGGCTGATGCGTATCCAGGCATTGATATCAGCTGCGCCCGCCTGCGGCCCGTCGGTGGCCAACTTGTCCGCTACCGCGGGGGGCAGGTAAAAGCCCAGGCTGAGGCCACCGGCCCAGGCGCTTACTGCGCCGGAGCCTGACTGCTTTAAAAAGCCTCGGCGCGATGCATTGATCGCTTCGCTCGGAGCATGGTCTGGGGTGCGGGTTTGCAGAGTCATGGTCATACCCCGTTCAGATTTTGGCGGCGGCTTTGATGGCCGATTTGATGCGCGGGTAAGTACCGCAGCGGCACACATTGGTAATCGCCGCGTCGATATCCGCATCCGTGGGACGCGGTTTGCGGGCCAGCAGGGCGGTGGCCGCCATCAACATGCCGGACTGGCAGTAGCCGCATTGCGGCACCTGTTTTTCAATCCAGGCTTTTTGCAGCGCTGACTTGCCGCCCAGGCCCTCAATGGTGGTGACTTTGCGCCCACTAACTACCGCCACGGGAATGCTGCACGAGCGCACCGGCTCGCCATCGAGCAGTACGGTACAGGCGCCGCACTGCGCCACACCGCAGCCGTATTTGGTGCCGGTCAAGCCCACTTCATCGCGGATCGCCCAAAGCAGGGGCATGTCGGTTTCCACGTCCAGGTCCACGGGCTTGCCGTTGAGTTTGAATTGCATTATTCAGTCTCCAGCACACCCAGGCAGAGACGCTGCCATGGAGCTTGGTGTGCCCGCGGAGCATAAAGTAAATTCATGACCGGGCTTGTACTAGCTAAGTCCAACCCGCTGGGTTGAGGGTGATTCACCTGTGCATCTTTGTTGTCGAGCTGACGCTGCAGCTGCATCAGTGGCTTATCCAGGGCGCGGTGCCTCTTTACGCTCTAGCATGCCGTAATCGCGCACCACGCGAAATGCGCGGGCGCTTTGCAGACCCGGCACATCGCTCCAGGCGCGTACGCTGGCTTGCGCTTGGCTGAGGCTGCTAGCTTCCTCCAGGCTGATGAAAGCGCCTTGGTGGTTCACACTTTCAAATCCGGCGTTGCCAGCCGCTTGTCCGTCGTTTGCCTGAATGTAGGCTGCGATGACAAAGCGGCCTTCGTCGGGCGCTTCAAGCTTGTCTTGCGCTGCGTCACTGAATTGACCCGCGACCCATTGGCACACCAGGCTAGCCACGCGGATGCGGTAGTCGGCAAAGTGTTGGTAGCGCCCGGCCTGCTGCGATTGCAGGTGCAGACTGTCGCGTCGCCAGGCCAGGATGGCTGCCTCGTCGCGCCAATGCTGATGCGACAACAATACTGCCTCGTCGCTCAGCGAGCGGTAGCGGTCTAAAAACAAGAGTCCCTGGTGCCGGGCCAGGGCCGGGCGCAGTCGGTCCACATGCTCGAAGTAATGAGGCAAATGCCCTGGCTTGGGACGAACCTCGAAGAATAGGGCGTACATGGCGGCCTTGGTCTGAGAAAGCGCATTGTGCGCTACCGGCGCGCTTCTTGCGCCCCGGTTGCCGCGGCCTGAGCGACGCGGCCTTCGACGCGAATTGGGAGGCTAAATCACCTTGTTCGACGAGGTGCCGTGCGACTGGCAAAGATAGTTGATACGTATCTCGCCTGGCGTGCCGGGCCGCACCGCGCTAAAGCGCAGGGTGCCCACCGGCTGCGCGTCTTCCTGGTACACCGGCGCGCTGGTGGACTCCTTATCGCTGAAATACGTATTGCCGGTAAACGCAATAGTGCGGCGCTCGCAGTCGATGAAGTTCAGGTAGGTGGTGGACTGGTAGCTCGTGTTATTGGGGCCGTATTGCGTGGTGGACCAGGCAGTGCGCAAGCGCGCTTGAAGCAAATTGGATTCAATCACGATGCTGCTCGGGTCCACATACCAGTGGGTGATTTTCGTGTGGTCGCTGCTGGTGGTAATCAGCTTCCACTGCGTCGCATAGGCTGCGCCGCTCAGGCCACAGCACAGCGCCACATACGCAGCGCTTTGTTTTAGCAGCGTCTTCAAAAAAATCATTGCTTGGTTGGCCGCTTGGCTATGCCCATGATTTTGGCCAGGATGCCCAGCATCACTTCATCCGCCCCGCCGCCGATAGAGCCCAGCCGGCCATCGCGGTAGGCGCGGGAAATGCGGGTTTCGTAGGAATAGCCCATGCCGCCCCAGAACTGCAGGCAGCCGTCCACCACGCTGCGGTTTAAGCGTCCGCCCATCAGCTTGGCCATGCTAGCTAGCTCGGTCACGTCCTGGCCTTGCACATACAACTCGCAGGCGCGGTAGGTCAGCGCGCGCAGGGCCTCCACATCGGTTTTCATTTCAGCCAGCTTGAACTGCACCCATTGCTGATCAGCCAGCGTGGCGCCAAAGAGTTTGCGCTCTTGCGCATAGGCAATGGTGTCTTCAATGCAGTTGTTCAGGCCTTGCATGGTGCTGGCCGCCGCCCACAGGCGTTCTTCCTGGAACTGCTGCATTTGGTAGATAAAGCCCTGGCCTTCGCCACCGATGCGGTTGCGCTGGGGTACGCGCACTTCGTCAAAATAAATCAGGCCGGTGTCGCTGCTGTTCATGCCGATCTTGCGAATTTTTTTCGCTACTTCGATGCCAGGGGTCAGCTTGCCGCCACGCCCCTCGCGCATAGGCACCATCACCAGGCTTTTATTTTTGTGCGCCGGACCTTCGCCGGTGTTGACCAGCATGCACATCCAATCGGCTTGCAGGCTGTTGGTAATCCACATTTTTTGGCCGCTGATGATGTAGTCGTCGCCGTCTTTGCGCGCATAGCTTTTGATGGCGGATACGTCGCTGCCCGCGCCCGGCTCGGACACGCCGATGCAGCCCACCATATCGCCCGCAATGGCCGGCACTAAGAACTCGGCGCAGAGTTCGGGGCTGCCAAAGCGCGCCAACGCCGGGCTACACATATCGGTTTGCACGCCGATGGCCATGGGCACACCACCGCAATGGATATGGCCCAGGGTTTCGGCCATGGCCAGGCTGTAGCTGTAGTCCAGTCCCGCGCCGCCGTAAGCCTCGGGCTTGGTCAGGCCCAAAAGGCCTAAATTGCCCAGCTTTTTAAACACCTCATGCGCCGGGAAAATCCCAGCTTCTTCCCATTCGTCCACATGGGGGTTGATGTCTTCGTCAATCAGGCGCTTGAGGGTTTTTTGGATTTCGCGGTGTTCGTGGGTGAATTGCATGGTGTCTCCGGGGGCAAAAATACAAAGAGGTTTAAGCAGCTGCGCGCAGCCCCAAGCGGGTGCGGGCTTCGGCGGGGGAGGCGATATCGCGGCCGGCATTGCGGGCGCAGCGGGCCAGGGCTTCTATGAGTGCGCCGTTGCCGCTGGCGCGCGAACCGTCGGGCAGGTAAAACGTATCTTCCAGGCCGGTGCGCAGCATGCCGCCCAAATCTGCCGTGGCCTGGTGCACCGGCCAGATTTCCTGGCGGCCAATCAGCGTACTTTGCCAGGTGACGCCAGGGTCTATTTGCTTGCACAACCAGGCCAGTAATTGGGCATCTGCCGGCATGCCCGAATCGACGCCCATGACAAAGTTGTAGTCGAGGTGGTCCGTCATGCCAGCTTTTTTGAACATGGCTACCGAGCGCACAATGCCCACGTCAAAGCATTCAAATTCTGGCATCGTGCCGGTCTCGTGCATTACGTCTAAAAAAGCTTTGACCTTGTCCACCGGGTTGTCAAACACCATAGGCGGCCAGGCCCAACGGCCGTCAGACCGGATCTTCAGGTAGTTCAGCGTGCCGGCATTGCACGCCGCGATTTCGGGTCGCACGCGACGTATGCAGGCCAGCGGCCCGGTAATGTCTTTGCCTACGACGCCTGTGGTGAGGTTGATGATGACCCCGGGGCAGGCCGCACGTATCGCCTCGGTCACTTCCCACACCACCTCCGGGTCCCACGAAGGCATATGACCCATGCCTTCTTCCTGGCGGCGTATGTGCACATGCATAATGGACGCGCCCGCCTCAAAAGCCGCTTTGGCTTCGGCGGCCATTTGCGCGGGCGTAACCGGCACCGGGTGTTGCTTGGGGTCGGTCAGCACGCCGGTCAGCGCGCAGGTGAGTATGGCTTTTTCCATGGTGCGTGTCCTTAAATATTCAATTGGCGCGCAGCCAGTTCTTTCATGATTTCTTCGGCGCCCCCGCCAATCGTCATGACCTTGACTTCACGGTAAATGCGCTCGCAGGCACTGCCGCGCATATAGCCCATGCCGCCCAAAATTTGCACGCCCTGGTCAGCGCAAAACTGCATGGTTTGGGTGGACTGGTTTTTTAGCATGCAGACCTCGGCCACCCAGGAAGCGCCAGTTTGTCCGGCGTCGGCTTGCACCGACAGCTTGTCCAGCCAGGCGCGGCTGGCCTCAATGCGCATGCGCATATCGACCAGCTTGTGGCGCAGCACCTGGTGGCTGGTCAGCGGTTGACCAAAGGTCTTGCGCTCGCGCGCCCAGGCCAGCGCTTCGTCATAGCAAGCCTCGGCCATGCCGATGGCGGTGGCCGACATGCCCAGGCGCTCGCCATTGAAATTGCCCATGATGATTTTGAAGCCCTTGTTTTCCTCGCCGAGCAAGTGGCCCACCGGCACGCGCACATTGTCAAAGTGCAGGCTGGCGGTGTCCGAGCAATGCCAGCCCATTTTGTGCAGCTTGGTGCGCGACAGTCCCGGCGCGTCGCCCGGCACTGCGATCATCGAAATACCGCCTGCGCCTTTGTTGTCAGCATCGGTGCGCACCGCCAGGCTGATCCAGTCAAAGCGCATGCCCGAGGTGATGAAGGTCTTTTCGCCGTTGATGAGGTAGTGATCGCCTTCGCGCCGCGCGCTGGTGCGCAAATTGGCCACGTCCGAGCCGCCGCCGGGCTCGGTAATGCCTAGCGCTGCAATTTTTTCGCCCGCTAACACCTGCGGCACGATGGCCTGTTTCAAAGCCGCGCTGCCATAGTGGATGATAGGTGGTAGGCCTATGCTGTTGCTGCCCAAACGTGCCAGCAGGCCGCCGCTGCCGGTATAGCGCGCTACCGCAACGCCAAAGGCGTTGCGCAGCGTCCACGGCGCGGCAATGCCGCCTAGTTCTTCCGGATAGCCCA
>CAMCJY010000155.1 GCA_945875225.1 Comamonas sp. lk
GTGTATTGGCGGCGGTGAGGCCACTGCGGTTGCAGTGGAAATGCTCTAAGGCCTGCCATGTTGCTCACCCCTGACCAGGAAGCCATTCGCGATGCGATTCGCGAATTTGCGCAAAACGAACTGTGGCCTAACGCCTCGCGCTGGGACAAGGAGCACACTTTTCCCAAAGAGGCGCACAAGGGCCTTGCCGCGCTGGGTGCTTACGGCATATGTGTGCCCGAGGAATACGGTGGCGTGCAGCTAGATTACCTGACGCTGGCTTTGGTGTTGGAAGAAATTGCTGCTGGCGATGGCGGCACCAGTACGGTGATCAGCGTCACCAATTGCCCGGTCAATGCCATCTTGATGCGCTTTGGCAATGCGGCGCAAAAGCAGCAGTGGCTCACGCCTTTGGCCCAAGGCGAGATGCTGGGTGCGTTTTGCCTCACCGAGCCGCATGTGGGTTCGGACGCTTCCAGTCTGCGCACCACGGCAGTCCGCGAAGGCGATGCCTACGTGCTCAATGGTGTAAAGCAATTCATCACCAGCGGCAAGAATGCGGATGTGGCGATTGTGGTTGCCGTCACCGACAAAGGCGCAGGCAAAAAAGGCATGAGCGCGTTTTTGGTGCCCACCAACGCGCCGGGCTATGTGGTGGCGCGGCTGGAAGACAAGCTGGGCCAGCACAGCAGCGACACCGCGCAAATCAATTTTGACAACTGCCGCATCTCTGCGGAAAACCTGATCGGCAAAGAGGGCGAGGGCTATGGCATCGCTTTGGGAGGCTTAGAGGGTGGGCGTATCGGCATCGCCGCACAAAGTGTAGGTATGGCGCGCAGTGCTTTCGAGGTGGCGCTGGCCTATTCTAAAGACCGGCAGAGTTTTGGTGCGCCTATCTTTAACCACCAGGCGGTGGGCTTTCGCTTGGCGGAGTGTGCAACCCAACTCGAAGCTGCACGCCAATTGATCTGGCATGCAGCGGCCTTGCGCGATGCAGGTCGGCCTTGCCTGAAAGAAGCGGCGATGGCCAAATTGTTTGCCAGCGAGATGGCAGAAAAAGTATGTACCGTAGCCATCCAAACGCTGGGCGGCTACGGCTATGTGAGCGATTTTCCGGTGGAGCGCATTTACCGAGACGTGCGCGTTTGCCAGATTTACGAAGGCACCAGCGACGTGCAAAAAATTATCATCCAACGCGCCCTGGCGTGAAAGAAAAACACAAGGAGACAGCATGCCGATTACCAAAGGATTTCACCAACTCGTCGATGAGGCCAATGCCTGTATCACCACCTACTCGGTTACGCAAGTGCGCGAGCGCCTGGCTGACGGGCGCATGCAATTGGTGGACATTCGCGATATGCGCGAAGCCGAGCGCGAAGGCACCATCGAAGGCGCGGTACTGGCGCCGCGCGGCATGCTGGAGTTCTGGGTGGACCCGGCCTCGCCGTATTTCAAACCGGTGTTTGGCGATGAGGCCAAAGAATATGTTTTGTTTTGTGCCGCCAGCTGGCGCAGCGCGCTGGCCACCAAAGCCTTGCAGGAAATGGGTATGACGAATGTGGCCCACATCGACGGCGGCTTTGCTGCCTGGGCCAAAGACGGCGCACCGGTGCAAAGCTGGGAAGCCCACAAGGCACAGGCCAAGGCCGCAAAAGGCGGATGAGCCAGGGCCCGCTGGCCCTTGAGGGCGACCAACTTTGCCCCTGCACGCGGGAAGGTGCGAATGGCAAGTCGCTGCACTTTTCGGCCTGTTGCGGCCAGTATCTGGAAGGGGATGTCGCCCCACCCGATGCCCACAGCCTGATGCGCTCGCGCTACAGCGCCTTTGTCTTGCAGCGCGAAGCCTATTTGCTAGCCACTTGGCATACCAGCACCCGCCCGGTGCAAGTGGGCTTTGACACCACGGGCAAGTGGCTGGGCTTGGAGCTACGCAAAGCCTTAGCCAGCAGCCCGACCGAAGCCGAAGTGGAATTTGTAGCCCGTTTCAAACCCGCGGGTGCCAGCGCCTGGCGCCTGCACGAGCGCAGCCGCTTTGTGCTGCAAGAGCGGCGTTGGTGGTATTTGGACGGAGTGCAGCGGCCTTGAGGCCTGAGGTATTGCGCCGATTGGACTTATCGCAAGCCCAGACGCTGCGCTTGGCGTTAGGCTAGCGTATTCCAAATTTCAGACTTGAAGCCATCGCCATGCCGCAAACCACCCCTGCCCTCGCCCATCTCAAAGTTCTGGACCTGTCGCGCGTGCTGGCTGGCCCATGGTGTACCCAGATGCTGGCGGACATGGGCGCCGATGTCATCAAAATCGAAAAACCCGGCGAGGGCGACGACACGCGCCATTGGGGTCCGCCCTTTCTGCAAGATGCACAGGGCCAGGACACGGCGCACGCCAGTTATTTCACCGCCTGCAACCGCAATAAACGCTCCATAGCGATCGACATTGCCAAGCCGCAAGGCCAGGCGCTGATCAAGCAGTTGGCTTTGCAATGCGATATCTTGGTCGAAAACTTCAAGGTCGGCGGCCTGGCGCATTACGGTTTGGACTACGCCGGTGTGCACGCGCTCAATCCCCGCCTGATTTACTGCTCAATCACCGGCTTCGGCCAGACCGGGCCCTACGCCGAGCGCGCTGGTTACGATCTGATGATCCAGGCCATGAGCGGCGTGATGAGCATCACCGGCAAACCCGAAGACACACCCGGTGGCACACCCCAGCGCGTGGGCGTGGCATTGACCGATTTGTTCACCGGCGTCTATGCCTGTAGTGCGATTTTGGCGGCCATCGAGGTGCGCCACCGCACGGGCTTGGGTCAGCATATCGATATGAGTTTGCTCGATGTGGGCATGGCGATTTTGGCTAACCAGGCGGCGGGCTTTTTGAACACCGGCCAATCGCCCAAGCGCCAGGGCAATAGCCACCCCAGCTTGGTTCCCTACCGCGACTTTGAAACCCAAGACAGCGCCATGCTGCTGGCCATTGGCAACGACGGGCAGTTCGCGCGTTTTTGTACGGTGGCCGGTCACCCCGAATGGGCTGCCGATCCGCGCTTTCGCACCAACATCGAGCGGGTCCGCCACCGCGATACCCTGGAGGCCTTGATGCAGGCCGTAACGCGCACGCGCACCACAGCGCAATGGATTGCCGACCTGGAGCACCATGCGGTGCCCTGCGGCCCGATCAACTCGGTAGCCGAGGCCTTTGCCGACGCCCAAGTGCAGTCCCGTGGCCTGGCCGTCACGCAGCCCACCAGCGTGGTAGCGCAGGCGGAAACTGCTATTGCGTCCATAGGCTCGGTTGCCAGCCCCTTACGACTGGCCGACAACCCGCCGGTGCTGCACCGCGCCCCGCCTGCCCTGGGCGAGCACACCGACGAGTTGCTGCGCGAGTGGGGTTTGGGTGCCGATGCCATTGCGCAATTGCGCCAGCAAGCGGTGGTCGGCTAGCTTTGCAAAGGACTAGGCGCCCAGTAGTTCCCAGCGTTCCAAAGCTTGCAGCAGTTCGCCGTCAATGGCGGCGTTGCGTTGCGCCAGTTGCAGGGCTTTGGCGTTGTCGCTGGCGTACAGCGTGCCGTCGGCAAGCTGGCTATTGATCTTGGCTTGCTCGGCTTCCAGTGCCGCGATTCGCCCGGGCAGGGCTTCGAGTTCGCGCTGCTCTTTGTAGCTCAGTTTGCGGGCCTTGCTTGCAGGCGCTGCCGGGGCAGCGGGCGTGGGCGCTGGGCTTACTTTGGCGCTGGCCGCTGCCTTGTCATCGCGCCCGTAGTTAAAGCTTTGGGCGCCTTTTTGCCCCTTGGACTGCGCTATCGCATTGGAGCGTTTGCTTTGAATCAGCCAGTCCTGCACGCCGCCTTCAAACTCACGCCAGCGGCCCGGGCCTTCATAGGCGATCGTGCTGGTCACCACATTGTCCAAAAACGTACGGTCGTGGCTGACCAAAAACACCGTGCCATCGTAGTTTTGCAACAGGTCTTCCAGCAATTCCAGCGTATCGATGTCTAGGTCGTTGGTAGGTTCATCGAGCACCAATACATTGGCCGGGCGGGCGAACAGCCGCGCTAACAACAAGCGGTTGCGCTCGCCTCCACTAAGTGAGCGTACCGGGGAATTAGCGCGTGCTGGCGAGAATAAAAAATCACCTAGATAGCTCTTTACATGCTGGCGACGGTTACCGATCTCGATCCATTCGCTGCCCGGGCTGATGAAGTCTTCTAGCGTGGCGTCCATGTCCAGGGCATTGCGCATCTGGTCGAAATAGGCGACGGCGACATTGGCCCCCTGGCGCACCGTGCCCCAGGGGCTGTGGCCGGGTTCGGGCGCTGGCGCGTTGGCAGGCGCCGGGTCGGGTTGCAGCTCGCCCAAAATCAATTTAAGTAGCGTAGTTTTGCCTGCACCATTGGGGCCGAGCAGGCCGATTTTGTCGCCGCGCAAAATCGTAGCGCTGAAGTCGTGCACAATTTTTTTAGCGCCAAAACTCTTCGATACATGGGTCAGTTCAGCCACCAGTTTGCCGCTGCTGGCGCCGCTGCTAATGTCCATGTTCACGCTACCGAGCACATCGCGGCGCGCCTCGCGCTGCGCACGCAAGGAATCCAAACGCACGATGCGAGCCGTCGCCCGCGTGCGCCGCGCCTCTACGCCTTTGCGTATCCACACTTCTTCTTGCGCCAGCAGCTTGTCGGCGCGGGCATTGATCACCGCCTCTTGGGCCAATTGCTCTTCTTTTTGCAGCAGATAGGCCGCAAAGTTACCCGGGTAGGACAGCAGCTTGCCTCGGTCCAACTCTACGATGCGGGTGGCTACATTGTCTAAAAATGAGCGGTCGTGGGTAATGGTGATGAGCGAGCCTGCAAAGTCCACCAACAGACCTTCAAGCCACTCGATGCTGTCCAAATCCAGGTGGTTGGTCGGCTCGTCCAGCAGTAGCACATCGGGCTGCGTCACCAGCGCCTGCGCCAGGGCCACGCGCTTTTTGGTGCCGCCCGAGAGCGTGCTGACGATCGCCGCTGGGTCCAGATGCAAGCGGTGTAGCGTTTCGCCCACGCGCTGCTCCCAGTTCCAGCCGTCCAGCGCCTCAATCTCGCTTTGCATTGCGTCCAGGTCGCCATGGCCTTGCGAGTAGTCGTCGATCAAATCGCGTACCCGCTGCAAGCCCACGCTGACTGCGTCAAACACGCTGGACTCGGCGTTTAAATCCGGCTCCTGCGCCACATAGGCGACGCGGAGTTGGCTTTGCACTTGCAGCACGCCGTCATCGGGTTTTTCCAGCCCGGCCAGGATTTTGAGCAACGAAGACTTACCGGTGCCATTGCGACCGATCAAGCCCACGCGCTCCTGAGTTTCGAGTGAAAAGCCTGCATGGTCTAGCAGGGGTACATGCCCAAACGCGAGTTGGGCTTCCAGTAAGGTAATAAGCGCCATGTGGCGCGGATTATCCCCTGCTAAGTTGCGGCAAGCGGCCTAGCACCAGTTTGGCGCTGTACAGCACGA
>CAMCJY010000156.1 GCA_945875225.1 Comamonas sp. lk
AAAGGTTACTCTGGGGTGGGCATATACACCCGCCACGCACCTAGCGATGTGCGGGTGGGCTATGGCTCGGCAGAGTTTGACGCCGAGGGCCGCTACGTAGAACTGCGTTTTGATACCCCTAAGCGTAAGCTCTCCATCATCAGCTGCTATTTCCCCAGCGGCTCCTCGGGCGAAGAACGGCAAGAAGCCAAATACCGTTTTCTGGAGGGCATGTACCCGCACTTGCAAAAGCTCAAGCACATACGCGAATTTGTATTGTGCGGCGACATCAATATTGCGCACCAGGAAATCGATTTGAAAAACTGGAAAGGTAACCGCAAGAACTCCGGTTTTCTGCCAGAAGAGCGCGCCTGGATGACGCGCTTGCTCAGCGAAGGCGGTCTGGTCGATGTCTATCGCCAACTCGAACCCAGCGCCACGGATGGAGCCTATACCTGGTGGAGCAACCGGGGGCAGGCCTATGCAAAGAACGTGGGCTGGCGTTTGGATTACCACCTAGCAACGCCTGCGCTGGCAGCAGGCGCACGCACCCACTCCATCTACAAAGACACGCGGTTTTCGGACCACGCGCCGATTAGCATCGGCTACGACTGGGGCCTATAAACCCAGCATAGGCAAGCCCGGCGAGAAGGCTGAATGGGCTGCTACATCTACACCGCTGCGCGCAGGCAATTGGGCACGCAAGGCGGGGGTGATTGCGCTATCGCCCAACACGCTCTCTACCTCTGCATGCTGCGCTTTGCTTAAGGCCGCAAAGTGGTATTGCAGCATTTCCAGACACAGCAAGCGGTAGCGCGAGGTGCGCACTTGCCGGTAGGCACAGCCTTGTAGGGTCACATCAAAACGCTTGTGGCCTTGGGCTAGGGCTTGCGCATTGGCAAGCAAATAGGGCAGGTAGGCCTGCCCCGCATCGCGCAGCAGCGGCGCAAAGTCTTGCGGCAGCATTGGCGCCATATCGCCCTGCAGCTGGCTGCCGCGACTGGCCCATATGCGGGCCACCCAGGCTTGGGTGTGCGGGGCGCGCTCTTGCATGAGCGCGGCAGCTGTCGGGTCCTGGCTGAAGTGGCGGAACATAGGCCCGAAGAAGCCGATGTCCACCAAACTGGGCCGCGCGCCCAGCATAAAAGGCCGCTTGGCCAACATGGCTTCCAAGGCGGCCAAGGCGTTGAGGTAAATGCCCTCAACGTGCGCTTGGGTGTGTGCGCTAACGCCGTCACCCACGGTAAACAAACGCCGTTGGCGCTGGCGTACAAAAAACTGTTTCAGCCACAACGGGCCAGGCATATCCGAGAGCAATTCCTCGCTGATGTGGCGGCTTAGGCGCGCGGCATCGGGCGCGTAGTGCCAGCGGTAATGCATGGCCGGGCGCCACAACCATTCATCCGCATAGTCTTCCAGCAGCAGGCTGACAAAGCGCAGCACCGGGTCTTGCGGCAGCAGCGGGTATGCCGGGTAAGCCTGGTCCAGCCACTGCAGGATCAGCGTCGAGTCCGTCAACCAGCGCCCGTCTTCCAACTGCAAAGCCGGCATCTGAAACACGCCGGTGGCCCGGGGAATAAGCCCCCGCTGCGCTTGCGAGCGCATGGGCTCTAAGCGATAGTCAATTTCTTTGTAGCGCAGCGCCGCTTCAAGCTTGCCCGTGAAGTAGGAAATCGTCGAGCCGTACAGGACCAGCGGCATGCGTACTTTCTGGCTACCGCGACACGATGCCGAAAGTGCCCGGCGCTTTTTCTATCAAACCAAAAAATCGCAGCAAGTCCACTTTGCTGCCGCTAACCTTCAAGTCATCGCTGAGCAAAGTGTCCTGGATGCCTGCGCTACCGGCGATGATTTTCACGAACAAGGGCTTGGTCAGTGTCAGCGTGGCATTAGCCTCTGGGTGCTGGCCGCGTTTGAAATGCAATACCGCGTTCTCTACCCACAAGGCATAGCTTTCTTTCTGATCGCTCAGCACCAGGTTGATGCGGTAGTTTTTGCCCTCAGCCGCAGGGCCGTCCAGGCTGGCGGCCATGGCTTCTAAAAAACGTTCCATCGGCGTTTGCAGCAACAGGTCGATGGCACCCGCCTTGGACATGCCTTTGGCCGGTGCGCCAATGCGTAACTCTTGTGCACCGCTTAAATAGGCATTGCGCCAGGTGGCGGACTCGGCGCTGTAGCCCATTTGTTCGTAGCTTTTGGCCAACAGTTCTTTGGCGGCCTTGTTAGATGCGTCGGCCATCACCACATGGTTGAGCAGCTCGGCAGCCCAGCGCATATCGCCTTGGTCGAATGCGTTTTGCGCGGCAGCAATGGCTTTGTCCGCACCACCGGCTAAGTCCACATAGCGCTTGCCCACATCCGCCCGGGCCAGCGGATTCAGGTGCGCCGGGTTGCCGTCAAAAAAGCCTAAGTAAAACTGGTACACCGCTTTGACGTTGTGGCGCAAATCACCATAGTGGCCGCGTACCGCCATAAAGTCGGCCAGCGACTTGGGTAGTTGTACTTTGTCGGCAATCTCACTGGGCGTGTAGCCGGCGTTCATCAAGCGCACGGTTTGGTCATGCGTGTATTTGTACACATCGCGGTGCATGGTGATGAACTGCTGGATATTGGCATTGCCCCATATCGGCCAGTGGTGCGAAGCGATATACACCTCGGCCTGGCGCGTTTGCTCTAAGGCCTGCTCCATGTAGGTGGCCCAACGCAAAGCGTCGCGCACTTTAGCGCCGCGTATGGGCAACAGGTTATGCATGGTCTGCGACAGGTTTTCTGCGCCGTCGTAAAGCTTTTTCGATGGAATCGAAAAACTCAACTCCGCAGGACATTCGGCATTGGGGACGTTATGAAACACAAAGTCCACACCATCGATTTGCATAGGCTGATTGGCCTGGTAAATCAGCCAGGTCGGCGTCAAAATGCCAATGCTGCCGTAGATCACATCTTTGCCCAAGCCGGTGTCCACATTGCCTTTGGCGCTGCGCGGCAGGTCGCGGCCAAACTGGTACACCGAGCGCCGGCCCATGGCGGCACCTACGAGTACGTTTTCGCTGGTGGCCTCTTCCATAAATCCTGCCGGTGCCACGATGGGCACCTTGCGCTGCGCCGCATCTTCCTGAGACAAAACGCCTAGCGCGCCGCCGAAGTGGTCGGCATGCGCATGTGTCAGCACCAAACCACTGACCGGCTTCTTGCCCAGGTGCTGCTCTGCAAACGCCATAGCCGCCGTTGCGGACTCGCGCGAAGTGAGGGCATCGACCACGATCCAGCCGGTCTTGCCTTCGATGAGCGTAATGTTGGCAATATCAAAACCGCGCAACTGGTACACGCCATCCATCACCTTGAACAGACCTATGTTGGCATTGAGCTGCGCATGGCGCCACAGGCTGGGGTTGACGGTATCGGGGGCTGCGTCCTGCAAAAAATCATAGGCCGCAAAGTCGCGCAAGACGCTGCCGTCGGCGGCCAGTATCTTGCCCGTAGGCCGTGCGATCAGGCCACGCTTAGCGTCTTCAAAATCCTGCCCGGAAGCTTGGGCAACAGTCTGCACAAAAGCTGCATTTTCTTTCTGCGTGCTGGCACTGGCATCGCTGCTGGCACCGCCTATGCCCTGGTTTTTGCCGCAGGCCACCAGGCATATTGCCAAGGCAATCAGCCCGGCACGTTGACACACCACCCACATACGCACGCTCCTGGTTGGAATAAGCCGCCGCTGCACACTGCGCGGCGCCAGATGGGGCATGGTAACCAAGCTTTGCGATGGCCTTAGTCGCTTTGGAGAAGCCGGTAGTTGCGAGGAATTTTGATGACTTGTTTGTGCCAAGCTTTCTCAAACCAGCAAAGCTACATTGCCGCCCGCAGCCGTGGTGTTAACCGTTACCGTGCGCTCGGCGCAAAAGCGGTATAGGTAGTGCGGACCGCCGGCTTTAGGTCCGGTACCGCTCAAGCCTTCACCACCAAAGGCTTGCACGCCGACCACGGCGCCAATCGTATTGCGGTTGATATAGACATTGCCGATATGCGCCGCCTGTGCCATGGCTTGGGCGCGGCTATCGATGCGGGTTTGGATGCCCAGCGTCAGGCCGTAGCCCAGGGCGTTGATCTGCTCGATGGTATCTAGCGGGTCCCCCTGCCAGCGCAGCACTTGCAACACCGGCCCGAAAATTTCAGCATCCACATCGGCCACGCTTTGCACCTCGTACGCATGCGGCGCGATGCGATTTGGTAGCGCGCAGCCGTCCTGCGCCAATGCGGCCTGCCAGGCTGGGCCAAACAAACAAGTATGGCGCGCATGCAGGCGAGCGATATGCGCTTGCAATGTGGCCGCTGCATCCGCGTCAATCACCGGCCCCAGGTCGGTCGCCAGGTCTGCCGGATCACCAACGCGCAGTTGCTGCGCCGCGCCGTGCAGCATCTCCAACACGGTGTCGGCGATGTCCGTATGCACGCATAAAAGGCGAAGCGCTGAACAGCGTTGCCCGGCCGAGCGGAAGGCACTGCTCAGTACCGCGTCCACCACCTGCTCGGGCAGCGCGGACGAGTCCACCACCATGGCATTGATACCGCCGGTCTCGGCGATCAGCGGAACGATGGGGCCAGGCTTGGCCGCCAGCGCGCGTTGAATCGTTTTCGCCACCTCGGTGGAGCCGGTAAACACGACACCGGCCACTCCGGGTTGTGCCACGAGGGCAGCGCCCACGGTTTCGCCTGGCCCGTGCAGTAGTTGCAGCGCGTCTTGCGCAATGCCCGCTGCGTGAAATACACGCACCGCCAGGGCCGCGATCAGTGGCGTTTGCTCCGCTGGCTTGGCCAGCACGGTGTTGCCAGTGGCCAAGGCGGCAGCGATCTGCCCCACGCAAATGGCCAGCGGAAAATTCCAGGGGCTGATACAGACCCACACGCCACGCCCGCACAGTTGCAAGGTGTTGGTCTCGCCGGTCACGCCAGGCTGCCAATGCGCGCTATCGGTTTGCATAGCAGAGGTGCCGGTTACAGCGCTCGCGCCCGACCATGAATAACCGTGGGCCACGGGCATGCAAACCGGCTGCATGATGCGTAGCGCCTCGTGCGCGTAATAGCGCAAAAAGTCTACCGCTTCACGCACTTCGGACTGCGCGTCACCCCAGGTTTTATGCGCCTCGCGCACCAGCAGAGCGCAGAGCGCCGCGCTCTGGTGCTCCAGGCTGTCCGCGGTGCGCAGCAAGGCCGCGCTGCGCTGCGCCACTGGCGTACACGACCAGCTTGTGAAGCTACTCCTTGCGCGCTGCATCGCGCTCTGCACGTCCTGCATAGTCGCTTGCGCCAGTGCGCCTGGCATGGGCTGCGCCAGGGCTTGCAGATAGGGCGCGCGCATGGTGGGCACGGTGAAGTCCAGCCCTGCGCTATTGGCGCGTGCGCTTTCGCCGCTGCCAAAAAGATGTGGCGGCAGGGGCAAAGCACTCAGGGGC
>CAMCJY010000157.1 GCA_945875225.1 Comamonas sp. lk
TCAAGGTGGTGGCGGACCGCCTGATTACTGAAGCCGGGGTGCGGCCTATCCTGCACTGCATGGCGGTGGGTGTCATTTTTGAAGAAGACGGCAAGCGCTTGCGTGGCATTGTTACCGAGAGTAAATCGGGCCGCCAGGTAGTGCTGGCCAAGCGTATCGTGGACTGCTCGGGCGATGCGGACATTGCCCATTTGGCCGGCGCTAGCTACCGCAAAACGCCCAAGGACAAGATGCTGGGCATGACCACGGTATTTAACGCCTCAGGGGTGGATACGCAGGCGTTTTTGGACTATACCGAAAGCCAGCCCGCCACCTATGCTGACTGGAGTCGCACCTGGGCGCAGGAGACCACCGGAAAAGAGGACACGCTGCGCAGCCCGTACTTGGATAAAGAATTTGATACCGCCCGCGAGCTCGGGGTAATCCCGGCGGACAGCACCAATATCGGCGGTTCCTGGTCCGCCTTGACGCCTGCCGGTGAGGCTACCAATTTGAATCTGGCGCATATGTACGGCTTTGACCCGACCGATGTGATGGACCTGACGCGTGCCGAAATGCAGGGCCGCCAGGATGCGCTGCATGCTTTGGTGGCGCTCAAAAAAGTGGTGCCGGGCTTTGAAAACGCCAAGCTACGCAACTTTGGCATGACCTTGGGTGTACGCGATTCGCGCAAGATTATTGGCCGCTACAACTTATGCAGCCAGGACGTGCGCAGCCAGGCCAAGTTTGCCGACAGCATCGGTATTTTTCCAGAGTTCATAGACGGCTATAACATTCTTATTTTGCCCACCACCGGGCGCTATTTCGAGGTGCCTTACGGCTGCATGGTGCCTTTGGAAGTGGACAACCTCCTGGTTGCCGGGCGCTGTGTGGCCGGGGATATGGTCTCGCATGCCGCTATGCGCAATATGATGGCCTGCACCGTGACGGGACAGGGTGCGGGCGTGGCCGCTGCGGTGTCGATAAAGCAGGACAAAAGCACCGCCCACGTGGACATCGAGGGTGTGCAGGCGGAACTGCAGCGCCAAGGCGTGCGCATGCATTGAGGCCGCTAGCCACGCGTTGCGCGGGCCCATAAAAAAAGCCGGTTTCCACCGGCCTTTTTTATGGGCGAAAGCAAGGTGCGAATAGCTTCGCACCAATTCCATCACGAAAGGTGCTTGCCAATCAGGCCCGCCATTTCGAACATCGTGACTTGCGCTTTGCCAAACACTTCTTTGAGTTTGGCGTCTGCATTGATGTTACGCTTGTTGGTGGCGTCTTGCAGTTTTTGTTTCTTGATGTAAACCCACAACTGCTTGACAACTTCGGTACGTGCCAAAGGCTTGTCGCCCACCACGGCCGCCAATGCGGCGCTGGGGGTCAAGGGTTTCATGAATGCGGCGTTGACAGCGCGCTTTTTGGCCGGAGCCGCTTTCTTTGCTGCTGGAGCGGATTTTGTAATTGCCTTTTTTGCGGGAGCCGCTTTTTTTGCGGGCGCTGTTTTTGCAGTTGCCATTGTGAGGTGGTCCTTCAGGGGGTTAGTTGATTGCCAACGATAAACTTTACGTCCGGCGAGCGGATGCTACTGGAGAAATTGGCGCTTTCCAAGAGGGGAAAACGAAATTTTTGCGGCAGGGCACTTTATTTCGACCTATTTTTTAAATTACACCCAGCCTTTTTCGGGGCTGTCAAAGTAAGAATTCCATGACCAAGCCCGTTCCTACCGCCGACCTGTGCTATGTGTTTATGCGCCGGGCGCATACTGATCTTGCGGTTTTACCGCCGGTATTCACACACTTTGGCGGCCGTAAAGTTTTCAGCGGACCGGTGCGCACGATGAAGTGTTTTGAGGACAATTCCATGGTCAAGGAGGCGCTCGAGGAACCCGGTTGGGTCGATACCGCGCTGGGCTGCCTGATGTTACGGTGCAGGTGCAAGGTGTGTGTATCACACCAGGGCAATGGTTGTATGCCGATGAAGATGGTATCGTGGTTTGCAATCAGGCCTGGTCCGATTTATGCACCCTGCGCTCGGGCAGGGTCGCCAAAAGTAGGCTAATCAAGGCCAGCCCAAATGCGATGGCCTGCACCTGCGTAAATTGTTCGCCAAAGCCAAGGATGCCAATGGCGGCGGCAGCTACCGGCAGCATCACGGTAAAGACGCCCGCTTGGGTTGCAGGGATAGTTTTGAGTCCCGTCATCCATAACCATACGACCCACACGCTAGCGGCCAGCGCATAAAAAACAAGTAGCAACCACCATTGAACCTGTACCGCACCAAAGTCAAAATGCCAAGCCAGATAGAGGCCCGCTGGCGTGCAGAGTGCAAAACCATTGAGGTTAATCAGCGCCGCAATACGCTTAGGACTGACGGTAGCTGAAAGGCGTTTGCCGATAACCACATATGCGGCTTCACACAGCACAGCACCAAACAACAAAAGGTTTCCCCACAGGGCTTGCGGATAGTCCTTGGGGGCTTGTGCCAGCCCTTGGGTTGCCGCGGCCGGCCCTGAACGGGCTAAGGCTAGCAGCGCGATCCCAAGCACCGCCAGCGCGACAGCGGCCCAAATGCGCCAACCAATGCGCTCTTTAAGGAAGTACCACCCCATCAGCGCCGAGGCCGCGGGAATAGCGGACAGGATGACGCCCGCTGACAGGGTACTGGTCATGCTTACCCCAAACAGCATGCATATTGAAAACATGAAATTGCCCAGGAAGGACTCTAGGAATAACAAGCCCCAGGTGCGCCGGTCCAAGGGACCCTCGTCAGGCGGCTTTTTCAGCCAAGCCATCATGGCGATGGCGGCAATTCCAAAGCGCAGCCAAGCCAGCAAAAACACGGGCAAGATCGTCACCAGCGGCTTGGACAGGGCCACATAGCTGCCGACCAGCGTCATGCTAAGTGCCAGGCAGGCATAGGCCAGAGGCTTTTGGAATCGGTGGGTCACGCGGTGTGCAGGGCGGGTGTCATGGGCAAGGGTTGCAAGCGCGGCTGGCCACGAGCCCGCTGAGCCCAAGGCGGTTACCATGCAGAGTCTGGGAGGTTAACCGATGAGCACGGTGAAGTTTGCATACGCGAGCAATAGCAATTTTTTCCTGGCCAGTGAGGCACTCACTGAGCAGCCCTTCGCGGTGGTGGGTGTATCCTTTGATGGTGCGGTGACCAACCGACCAGGCGCCCGCTTTGGTCCGCAAGAAATCCGCCGTGCCAGCCTGATGCTGTGCGACGGTATCTATCCGCATTTTGATGCCCGTTGCGACACTTGGAGTGACCATTTCGGCGAGCCCTCGGGCCACGGCACTTGGACCTATGAGGCCATCCAGGAAGGCTTGGTAAGTCCGCGCCATACGGTGCAAATTGGCTTGCGTTCTTCTGGTGCGCGCGCTGCGCGCCAGTATGTGGCGGACCAGGGTGGCCTGATCTTCACCGCCCGCGAAATGCGCGGCCTGGACGGCCCCGCATTGAACCCCTTGATCACCCAGGTGCGTGAGCGCCTGGGCACCACGGCCAACCTTGTTTGGACCTATTTGTCCGGGCAAGTGGCTAAGCGCCTGGCCGCGGGCTGACTCCGCGCTTTTTGCATCGCAAGCGAAAACAAGTGATTTTTATGGGCTCGCTGCTGCAATCAGACACGCAACTCAATCGGCAAAGTTATTACGAAGCCAGCGTGACCCGGCCTGCGCCGCTGGCGCCCTTGTCTGGCGAGCTGCGTACCGATGTGGTGGTAGTAGGCGCCGGTTTTGCTGGTTTGTCGGCAGCAATTGAGTTGGCGCAGCGTGGCTTTAAGGTGGCAGTGTTGGAGGCCGACCGGGTATGCAGCGGGGCTTCGGGACGTAACGGTGGCCAGGTTATCGTGGGCTATGCAAGCGGTCAATCGGAGTTGGAGCAGCAGTTGGGCATGCAGGCGGCGCGCCAGATGTGGGACATGTCGCTAGAGGCCATTGACCTGATGGATGCGCGCATTGCCCAATGGGGCATAGCTTGCGAGCGTAAGAATGGCTATTTGTATGTGGCCGACAGCCCGCGCCAAGCGCGTGCGCTCGATGCCGAAATGGACCTGATGGACAAGGTCTACGGCCTATCCACCGAGCGCGCCTACGGCGCGCAGGTACGCGCCTTGATCGACAGCCCGCGCTACGTGGCTTGCGCCTATGAAAAGCGCTCCGGCCATGTGCATCCCTTGCAATATGGATTGGGCTTGGCCCGCGCCGCATTGGCGCTGGGCGTGCAGATTTACGAAAAAACCGCTGCGCTGACCCTGGACCAGGGCGCTGGGGTGGTGCTGCGCACCGCTTGTGGCCATGTCCGGGCGCGTTACGCCTTGCTGGCGGGCAATTGCACTTTGCCGGCCTTCGGGCCGCAACTGGCCCCCTCGATTGCGGCGCGCATCATGCCGGTTGGCACCTATATCGTGGCGACTAAGCCCCTGGACCCAGCCCTGGCGCGGACGCTCATACCCAGCGGCGCGGCGGCCTGTGACAATAATGTGGTGCTGGACTATTTCCGCTTCAGCCAGGACGCTCGCCTGCTGTTTGGCGGGCGCGTCAGTTATACCAGCCGCACGCCGTCAGGTTTGCAACAGCGCATGGCGACTCGCCTGGCCACGGTGTTTCCGCAGTTGCGCAATACGCCGATTGAATTTACCTGGGGCGGCTTTGTCGATATCAGCATGAACCGCGCGCCGGATTTCGGACGGCTAGGTGAAAACGTGTATTACCTGCAAGGCTTTAGCGGCCACGGCGTGGCGCTCAGTGGGCTGGCGGGCCACCTGGTGGCCCAGGCCATGGCCGGTGAAGTCTCACGCTTTGCGCTGTTTTCGCGGCTGAAACACCGGGACTTCCCCGGCGGTGCCCTGTTGCGCACCCCCAGCCTGGTGCTCGGCATGCTCTACCATCAATTGCGTAGTTTTTTTTAGCGATTGCGGGTGCGTGCACAATGGGGGCTAAACGAAGTACCCAACTTCTCGGGAGTCGCCGGTCCGGGCCGGCACCTATAAATAGAGCTTATGAACACATCAAAAAACATGTCTTTTAACGACCTGGAGCAGTGGTTGAACGAGCGCCGCGTGACCGAGGTCGAATGCCTGGTGCCCGACTTAACTGGCGTGGCACGCGGAAAAATCTTGCCGCGCGCCAAATTCACCGAAGACCGGGGCATGCGCCTGCCCCAGGCCATAGTCGCCATGGGCGTTACAGGCGAATTTCCCGAAAGTGGGCCTTACTACGATGTGATAGAGCCAACGGACCGGGATATGCAGTTGCGCCCCGACCCGTCCACCGTGCGCATCGTGCCCTGGGCGACCGACCCGACGGCGCAGGTGATCCATGACTGCTTTGACCATCAGGGCAAGTTGGTGCCTTTTGCCCCGCGCAGTGTGTTGCGCAAAGTCTGTGATTTGTTTGCAGCCGAAGGGCTCA
>CAMCJY010000158.1 GCA_945875225.1 Comamonas sp. lk
GGCCGCAGTGTTTGTCGAGGCTTTTCGTAAAGGCCTGGACGGCTATGTCAGCGCATTGGCCGAACCCGAGGCTTTGAGTGCGATTGGCCTGACGCTGTTGGTTGCGGTGGTGGCGGTGCCCTGCAATCTGGTGTTTGGAGTGTCCGCGGCATGGGCGATTGCCAAGTTTGAATTTCCCGGCAAGTCCGCGCTGACCACTTTGATCGATTTGCCGTTCTCTGTCTCACCGGTGGTAGCCGGCCTGGTCTATGTGTTGATGTTTGGTGCGCACGGTTGGTTTGGCCCCTGGCTGATGGCGCACGACATCAAAATCATTTTTGCGCTACCGGGCATGGTGCTGGCCACCACCTTTGTGACCTTCCCCTTTGTGGCGCGCGAGTTGTTGCCTTTGATGCAATCGCAGGGCACGGACGAAGAACAAGCCAGCATCGTGCTGGGCGCATCCGGGTGGCAAACTTTTTGGTATGTCACGCTGCCCAATATCCGCTGGGCATTGCTGTACGGCGTCATTTTGTGTAACGCCCGCGCCATGGGCGAGTTTGGTGCAGTCTCCGTGGTGTCTGGCCATATCCGTGGGCAGACCAACACCATGCCCTTGCATATCGAAATTTTGTACAACGAATACCAATCGGTTGCGGCCTTTGCCGTAGCGACTTTGCTCACGCTCCTGGCGCTGGTGACACTGCTGGTCAAAAGCTTGGCGGAGTGGAAATTTGAGCGCCAGCAGCGCGTCGCACCAAGCCTTTCACCCGAGCGTCCTGTAAGCCCTTGAGGCCACTTTCACTATGAGTATTTCCATTGACCATGTCAGCAAGCAATTTGGCAGCTTCCAAGCCTTGGAAGATGTCAGCCTCCAAATTGCATCGGGCGAACTGGTGGCCCTGCTTGGGCCTTCGGGCTGCGGCAAAACGACGCTGCTGCGCATCATCGCCGGTTTAGAAAGCGCCGATGCCGGCAATATTTATTTTTCCGGCGTCGATGCCACCGACGTGCATCCGCGTGAACGCAACGTGGGCTTTGTGTTCCAGCACTACGCCTTGTTCCGCCACATGACGGTGTTTGACAACGTGGCCTTCGGCCTGCGTATGCGGCCGCGTGCCAGCCGCCCTAGCGAGTCGCAGATCAAAGACAAAGTGCACCAACTGCTAGACCTGGTGCAGCTCGATTGGCTGGGTGATCGCTTCCCGTCGCAGCTCTCGGGCGGGCAGCGCCAGCGCATTGCCTTGGCCCGCGCGCTGGCGGTAGAGCCGCAGGTCTTGCTGCTGGATGAACCTTTTGGCGCACTCGATGCCAAAGTGCGCAAAGAGCTGCGCCGCTGGCTGCGCCGCTTGCACGATGAGCTGCATGTGAGCAGCGTTTTTGTGACCCACGACCAGGAAGAGGCGCTCGAAGTGTCAGACCGCGTGGTGCTGATGAACCGGGGCCGCATAGAGCAGGTAGGCACGCCCCAAGCGGTGTGGGAGCAGCCGGCCAGCCCGTTTGTGTTCAGCTTTTTGGGCCAGGTCAACCGTTTGCAAGGGCATATCGAAGATGGCAGCTTGCGCATTGGCAACGGGCGCGCACGTATTGCCTGCCCCGAGTTACAGCAGAGCGCCCCGCAACAAGCTGGCTATGCCTTTGTGCGGCCCTACGAGCTGGAGATATGACCCGCCACTGGTGTTGCCGATGCGTCCGACTGGATAGCGGGCCAGGTGCTGCGTGTGTTGGCCGCGGGCCCACTGGTGCGCCTGGAAATTACCCTGCAAGATACATCCATCCTGCCCCAGGGTGAAGTGCTGGAGGTGCACATGGGCTTGCAGGAATATGCCGCCACGCCACTGCGCGACGCTGACCCAGTGCTGGTGCGACCGCGCGCAGGGCGGGTGTTTTTGGTTTGAGGCGGCTATGTGCGTTAGCTGAGCTTTTTTAGTAACAGCGCATTGACCTGCGCCGGATTGGCCTTGCCCTTGCTGGCCTTCATGATGGGGCCGACCAAGCCGTTCAAGGCCTTGGCGTTGCCGGCTTTGAACTCGTCGACGTTTTTCGGGTTGGCGGCCAGCACCTCGTCGATGATGGCTTCCAGTGCGCCGGTGTCGTTCATTTGCTTGACGCCCAAACTATCAATCAGATTATTTAGTTTTTTTAGTTCCTCATCAAAACCAATTACATCCACCACAAACCGCGCTGCTTTTGCTGCATGCTCAATCCGAAATTTCTCACTCCCAGCAGAAACATTATTGGCGATGTCCATTTCGGAAAGAACTAAATTTATTTGGCTATCCAGCTTTCTGTGCAGATTCCACAATTCATCAAGAAGTGTTTTTGCCGCGTTATTGCTGATAACCCCGTCTGTAATGCACTTAATCAAAGCCGCCAGCCTCAAAGCGCTGACCGGGCAGTCGGCAATACTCAACTCATCGGCATTCAAACGCCGTAACAACTCGCCCATTATCCAGTTGCTGGCCAACTTAGCCTGTCCGCAAGCCTTGGCGGTGGCTTCAAAGTAAGCCGCCATCGCCTTG
This sequence comes from Comamonas sp. lk, assembly GCA_945875225.1. GTDB lineage: Bacteria > Pseudomonadota > Gammaproteobacteria > Burkholderiales > Burkholderiaceae_C > Allorhodoferax. Next base: position 2,502 of record CAMCJY010000158.1, read on the forward strand.
CTTTGCGTGAGTTGCGTGGCATCGTATTCGGGCAAACCGTATTGCGTGACAAAGCGCTCGGCCATCACACGCGGCAACTCGGCCATCTCACTGCGCACGCGCTCCACCCATTCGCGCGAGATCACCAGCGGTGGCAAATCCGGGTCGGGGAAATAGCGGTAATCGGCGGCGTCTTCTTTGGTGCGCATGGCGCGGGTCTCGCCGGTGTCGGGGTTGAACAGCACGGTAGCTTGTTGGATGGCGTGGCCGTCTTCGATTTGTTCAATTTGCCAGCGCACTTCATAGTCGATGGCCTGCTGCATGAACTTAAAGCTGTTGAGGTTTTTGATTTCACGGCGTGTGCCCAGCGGCGCGCCGGGTTTGCGCACGGACACATTGGCGTCGCAGCGGAAACTGCCCTCTTGCATATTGCCGTCGCAAATGCCAATCCAGGTCACGATCTTGTGCAGCTCTTTGGCATAGGCCACCGCCTCTTCACTGGAGCGCATATCGGGCTCGGTAACGATTTCTAAAAGCGGCGTGCCAGCGCGGTTGAGGTCGATGCCCGATTGACCGATGAAATCTTCATGCAAAGACTTGCCCGCGTCCTCTTCCAAATGCGCGCGCACCAGGCGCACCGTTTTTTTCTCGTTACCCAAAAAGAAAGAAAGTTCGCCACCCTGCACCACGGGGATTTCAAACTGGCTGATCTGGTAGCCCTTGGGCAGATCCGGATAAAAATAGTTTTTACGCGCAAACACGCTGCGCTCTGCAATGTACGACCCCAGCGCCAGCCCAAGTTCGATGGCACGTTCCACCGCGCCCTTGTTCATTACCGGCAGCGTGCCCGGCAAGGCCAGGTCCACGGCACAGGCTTGCGTGTTGGGCGCAGCACCGAAGGCGATAGATGCGCGGCTGAAAATCTTGCTTTGCGTGGAGAGTTGGGCGTGGGTTTCAAAGCCGATGACGACTTCGTAGCCGTGGACTAGTTTGGCGGCGCTCATGCGGCACCTCCTGGGGCCTGGGTGTGGTGGTCTGTGTGCAATTGGTACTGGTGCGCCACGTTCAAGAGGCGCGCCTCCTGCAAATAATTACCGATGAGTTGCATGCCTACCGGCATACCGCTTTCGCCAAAGCCCACCGGCAGGCTCATGCCAGGCAAACCTGCCAATGACGCAGGCAGGGTGAAGATATCAGCCAAGTAATTGGCCAGCGGATCATCCGATTTATCGCCGAGCTTCCATGCGGTGGTTGGTGCAACCGGACCGGCTATCACGTCGCACTGGCTAAAGGCCTGCTGAAAATCATCAGCAATCATGCGGCGGATTTTTTGCGCCTGCAGGTAGTAGGCATCGTAATAACCGTGCGACAACACATAAGCGCCGATCATGATGCGGCGCTTCACTTCGTCACCAAAAGCTTCGCTGCGGGTTTTTTCATACATGTCCGCCAGGTCTGAAAATTCTTTGGCGCGGTGGCCGAATTTCACGCCGTCAAAACGACTGAGGTTGCTCGACGCTTCGGCCGGCGCGATGATGTAGTAAACCGGAATAGATAACTCGGTGCGCGGCAATGCGATGGGCACCAATTTGGCGCCTTGGTCTTGCAGTTGCTTCAAGGCGGTGTCGATGGTGCTGCGCACATCGCTGGCCAAGCCCTCGCCAAAAAATTCGTTCGGAATACCCACGCGTACACCTTGCAGCGGCTGCATAAGCCCGATGGAAAAATCTTCCTTCGCCACATTCAGCGAAGTCGAATCCCGGTCCAGGTCGGGGCCGCACATAGCTGATAGCAGTAAAGCGCAGTCTTCGGCGCTGCGCGCCATCGGCCCGGCCTGGTCTAGGCTGGAGGCAAAGGCCACCATGCCATAGCGCGAGGCGCGGCCGTAAGTGGGCTTGATGCCGGTGATACCGCAAAAAGCTGCTGGCTGGCGGATGGAGCCGCCGGTATCGGTGCCTGTGGCCGCAGGGGTTAAGCGCGCTGCCACAGCGGCTGCGCTGCCACCGGAGGAGCCACCGGGAATGCGTGTGGTGTCCCAGGGGTTGGTGACCGCGCCGTAAGCCGAGTTTTCATTGGCCGAGCCCATGGCGAATTCATCGCAATTGAGCTTGCCCAAAGTCACCATGCCGGCCTCGCGCAAACGGCTGACCACGGTGGCGTCAAACGGCGAGCGGTAGTCCTTCAATATCTTGGAGCCCGCCGTAGTGGCGAAATCTTGCGTGACAAAAATGTCTTTGTGCGCGATAGGCACGCCTTCTAAAGGGCCAGCGATGCCTGCCGCGATTTTGTCGTCCGAGGCCTGGGCTTGCGCCAGTGTCACTTCGCTGTGGATGTCCAAAAATGCGTTGTGCGGATTACCACCCATGCGCGCCAGAAAACGCGTGGCCACCTCGACCGCGCTGACTTCTTTGTTTTTCAGCATAGCCGCCAACTGCGCCACGCTTTTGTTGTGCAAATCACCCATGGTTTACTCGATCACTTTGGGCACCAGAAACAAACCGCGCTCCACAGCAGGCGCACTGCGCTGATTGGCTTCACGCTGGTTGGGCTCGCTCACCACGTCTTCGCGCAAACGCAGCGTCATGCCGAGTTCGTCGGCGTCGGCAATCGCCTTGGTTAAACCTTGCATGGCATCGACCGGGTGCGCCATGGGTACCACGCCGGTAGTGTCCACCGCGCGCATTTGCTCGACGATTTCAAAAAAACCATTGAGCTGGTCAAGCAGGCGTTCAGCGGCGGGCGGGTCAAACCGCAGCCGGGACAGATGGGCTAGGCGGTCAATATCGTGGGACGTCAAGGACATGTGAAAAAGCGGTCTTTACAGGGTGGTTTGCTGAGTCCAGCCACTTGCGTAAGGCGGGATTTTGGGGGCAATAGGTTATTATCCCGCCTTTGGCTTGCACGGCGTTTTCC